>JAUPVD010000103.1 GCA_030917225.1 Pseudomonadota bacterium | reverse complement strand
GATCGTCCGCACCTGGTGGCCGCTGGGCCTGATCCTGCTCGGGGTCGCGCTGTTCTTCACCCCCGATGCCGATGGCCGGAAGAAGGACTGAGAATGCAACGCGCTGGACACCGGCGTCCGCCGGTGTGACGGGATTGATCAGCGCATTCCTGCAATGCCGCACGGCATCTTTTGAAAAGCCTTTGTGCCGACTATGCTGATCTGACAACGTATCTGGAGATCCGTGATGGGGCAGGAAGCTGGCGAGACTGGCAGGGAAATGCAAAGCCCCGAGGATGCTGCGGCGGAGATCCGCCGTCTGCGCGATTTCGCCGAGCTGGCTTCCGACTGGTTCTGGGAGCAGGACGCAGACCTGCGCTTCACCGGGTTCGACGGCGTTTCGATCGAGAAGCTTCGTCGTCGCCAGAGCGGCTTCATCGGCAAGCGGCGCTGGGAAATGCCGATTCGCTGTGCCGACCCCGAACAGCTTGCCGCCCACATTGCGGCCTGCGAGCGACACGAAGCTTTCAAGAACTTCATTTACGAGATCCCCGCTGACAGCGGCGACACCCAGTATTACGCCATCAGCGGCACGCCGGTGTTCGACGAGCGCGGCACTTTCACCGGCTACCACGGCGTCGGGCGCAACATCACCGAGTTGAAGCTGGCCGAGCAGGGGCTGATCGAAAGCGAACGCTTGCTGGCGCAAATCATCGACGGCAGTTCGGTGCCCGCCTTCGTGATCGACGCGCAGCACCGGGTGACGCACTGGAATCGCGCCTGTGCTTTTGTGACAGGGGTGCCGGCCAGCCAGGTTGTCGGGCGGGCGGAGGCCTGGCGCGGCTTCTATCCGGCGCCACGGCCGACGATGGCGGATCTGGTTGTCGATGGCGCAACAGAGGCCGATCTGGAGCGGTACTACGCAGGCAAGTTTGCCCGCTCGCAAACGGTTGAAGGCGCCTACGAAGCCGAAGACTTTTTCCCGCACATGAGTGGCGGACGCTGGCTGTTTTTTTCAGCCGCCCCCCTGTACGACTCCGAAGGGCGTCTGGCCGGGGCGATCGACATCCTCCAGGATGTTACGGCGCGCAAGCTGGCCGAACAGGCCGAACGTGGCCACTGGAAGGAATTGCAGCAGACGCACATGGAGCTGAAGCAGGCCATGCAACAGCTGGTCGAGGCCGAAAAACTGGCGTCGCTGGGGCGTCTCGTTGCCGGCATCTCGCACGAACTGAACACACCGCTCGGTAATGCGCTGGTCGTCGCCACGGCCTTGCAGGAGATGGTCGACGGGCTGGCCGAGGAGTGTCGCGCACAGACCCTGAAACGCTCGATCCTCGACAGTTTCAGCAAGGCGGCCGGCGAGGCGAGCGCCATGCTGACCAGCAACATCAACCGGGCGGCGAAACTGGTCGAACGCTTCCGCCAGATATCCAGCGAGCAGACCAGCGAACATCCGCAGGCCTTCCTGTTGCAGCGCGTGCTCACCGATGTGCTTGAGACGCTACGAGGCAGCCTCGACTCTGCCGGGATCACCGTAGAAGTGGCGGTGCCGCCGGGGCTGCTGCTTGAGAGCTATCCCGGGGCGCTGGAGCAGATATTGTTCAACCTGTTCGAGAACGCCATGGTTCATGGTTTCGAAGGGCGTACTGGCGGGCTGATTTCGATCACGGCAGAGCTGCGTGAAGGCATGGCGGTCATCGACTTCGCCGATAACGGTTGCGGCATGACGGAAGAGGTGCGCAAGCACGCGTTCGACCCCTTCTATACGACCCATCTCGGGCAGGGTGGCTCCGGGCTGGGTCTCTACCTGGTGCACAATCTGGCTACCGGCACGCTGGGTGGCCATGTCGAATTGCATGACCGCAAAGAGGGGGGCATCACCCTGCACATGACCCTCCCACAACGGGTTGGCCCGTTGCGGGCAAAAAATTGAGCCTGGCAATAGAGATCCTGATTTGAAAGAATCGTCAGTGGCGAGATGGTGTTTCCCCGTCACACCGGCGAAAGCCGGTGTCCAGTGGGTCTTCGTTGTCTTCGTTGCACATCCTGGATTCCGGCCTTCGCCGGAATGACGTTGCTAACGGGCATTGTTTTTCAGGAAAGAAAATGAATAAAAATGTTGCACTGCAGCAAAATTGCAGGCATAATGGTTTCTGTCTCCTCCATTCCCTCCTCCTTTGGTAATGGATTTAAAGCCTGCGCAGCATTGCGCGGGCTTTTTTTTCGCCCTCAGAAGCCGCTACCCGGCTGGGCCAGATAGGCCTCCTCTTCCAGCGTTGATTCTCGGCCGAGCGCCGCATTGCGATGCGGGAAGCGGCCAAAGCGCACGATCACCGCGTGATGGCGGTGTGCGTAATCCAGATAGTCCTTGCGGCCCGGACTTTCCTCCGCCAACTGGCCGAAGAGCCGCAGCGAGCGCTCTTGGTCGGCCAGTGCTTCGCTGTGTTCAAAAGGCAGGTGAACGAAGGCGCGCTCGACGCCGGACATCTGCCGATCCCATCCCCTTGCGATGACCGAATCCGCCACGCGCAGCGCCTGCGCATCACCGGCAAAGGCCCGCGCCGAACCGCGAAACAGATTGCGCGGGAACTGATCGAGCAAAATAAGCAGCGCCAACGCGCCGGGCGGCGTTGCTGCCCATTGATCCAGCTCGCCGGCCAGCGACGCTTCCACTGCCGGCAGGAAGCGTTCGCGAATCTCCTCGTCGAAAGCGGCATCCTTGCGGAACCACACCATGCGCGGCTGGCCGTGGCCTTCCGCCCCGGTTGGCAGAAACCAGAAGTCGAGTACATCGGTCGGGTTCAGGGTTTGATGCATGAGTGTGATCCTTCCATGAGGCAGTCCTTTTTGGTGCCAAAGTCAGCGCCATGCTTTGCTCGAAGCACTCATCCGGGCCCCGCCGTTATCCTTCGCGCAGCTTCAGCCCGACGCGATTCCTCCTGATTGCGGCGCAATTCCGGCTCCGCGCTGCGGATCGGTGTATGACCCACATATTGCGGGAACGCGCCTCCGGGAAAAAACATTCGCACAAAAACAAAAACGGGGCCGCAGCCCCGTTTGAGTTGCGCCTCGTCAGCGCTTAGACGGCTAGCAATTTCTGCGAGCGCCGGCGCTGCTGGAAGCCGAGAAGCGTCAACCCCGCCAGAAGCATGGCGAAAGTCTCCGGTTCAGGAACGGCGGTGACCAGATTCAGTCGCGTATTGGCGAGGTTGTTGTCATTGGTAAAGCCGAACACGGTTTGCGAGCCAGTGTCGCCCGCGATTGTCGTAATCCGGCCGCCAAGTACGAATAACTGGCCGACAGAAGCGTTCAGCGCACTGAGTCCGGCGCCATTCAGAGTGATGTTGATGAAACTCCCGTTGTCGGAGAGGCTCGCGTTGTAGCTGCCTAGCACGGCACCGTCACCGAGGTCGTCGAAGCCGGCGCGTCCTGCCGTTGCGCCGACGAATGCCGAGGGGGCTGTCGAAACGTCGTGCAGTTGATAGGTTTCGTATGGCAGTGCATTCGTGCCGGTCTGCGCGAACCCGCCATAGCTGTAGGGGTTGGAGGCGGTAGTGCCCGGGTCGCCAAATTTCGGGTTGTACAGGCTGAGTGTGGCGGAACTGAATGACTGTCCTGCATAGGCGGTCAGGTCGAATATGAAGAAGTTCCGATATTCACCGCGAACAACGCCGGTTGGCGTTGACGAAATCATGCCCCGACCGACCAGGTAGTTCTGAGCGCTAGCAAAGGACTCGACTTGCCCGTTACTGGGATTGTCTCGCAGCCAGCCCCGATCGACGGCATCAAGTGTCTGGGCGTGTGCGGAAACGCAGGAAATGAACAGCAGTGCCGACAGCAGCTTACCTAGCTTCATTGTGAAACTCCCCTTTTTGAATGTGGTTACAGCGAATCAACGAATGTGAGATTTGAATTATTTGGGCGGCATTGTGCCATCAACCACATGGCATAACAAGTCGCAGTTTATGTCGCCCCCCCTTTGCCACGGCGCTGGGATAGAATTCTCCCGGCATATTCTGCGGAGGCATCATGGTATTTGGGAAGCGGATGAAGGGTTTTGGGGCGGTGTCGGTGGCCGCAGTCTTGCTGCTGGTGGCGGCGGTCGCCGGCTACTTTCTTCTGGGCTCGCCCGGCAGCAAGGCGCCTGAGGAGCTTTCCGCCGAAGGCGTCGCCTTCGAAGTCGTCGATGCCGCGCACCGCGAGCTCGATGGTTCTCCCGCCCTAGCGCTCTCTTTCACGCTGCCGCTCGATGCCAAGGCCGACATCGGCCAATTCGTGCAGGTGCTGGAAGTGCCACCGCTGCCCGGTACCGTGAAGCCGCGCGTGCGCAGTGATGACGAAGAAGGTGACGACGAATACAGCGGCTATAACGATCCTGCCCTCGGCACCGGCGTCAGCCGCAAGCCCGAAGACACAAAAATGGACGACGGCAAGCCGGTTGCCGGCGCCTGGACGGTCGGCGAGAACCCGCGCCTGCTCTTCTTCCCGCACATCAAACCGAGCGCCCGCTACGTGGTGCGCGTGTTGCCCGGCATGCCGGCCAAGAGCGGTGCCAAGCTGGCCGGTGCGGAACAGCGCTTCTCGGTGCAGACGGCTGCCGTCGCCCCCGCCTTCTACTTCGCCAGCAAGGGCATGGTGCTGCCCGCCGCGCAGAACGGTGGCCTGCCGGTAAGCACGGTCAATGTGCCCGAGGTCGATGTCCAGTTCCTCAAGGTCAAGACCGAGCAATTGCCGAAGTTTCTGGAGAAGGTCATCGCCGGTTCGCCCAAGGCCCAGCGCCAGCAAGGCCAGGCGAGCGAAGAGGGCGGTGACGAAGACGAAGGTTACTACTACGACCGCAGCACCCGCCTGCAGGGGGCAGTGAACGGCTGGACGCTCGACCAGATCAACAAGATGACCACCAGCGCCTTCATCGGCCGCTTCGTCACCGAACAGAAGCCCAACCGCCGCAGCGTCACCTTCCTGCCGGTGGAAACTATCCCGGCGCTCAAGGAACCCGGCGTCTACGTCGCCGTGATGTCGCAGCCCAACCGCTTCCGCCACGAATACCAGACCACCTACTACTACGTCAGCGACTTCGGCCTGCATGTGCGCCAGTACGCTGGCAAAGGGGCGGATGCCTTTGTCAGTTCGCTGACCAGCGGCAAGGGCGTCGCCGGTGTCGAGATCAGCTGGCTCGGGGCCGATGGCAAGATCCTCGGCCGCGCCGAAACCGACAGCGACGGCCGCGCCAACTTCGCCGAGCGGCCGAAGGACGCCAAGGTCGTGGTGGCGAAGAAGGGCGAGCAGCT
>JAUPVD010000102.1 GCA_030917225.1 Pseudomonadota bacterium | reverse complement strand
GGAAGTAGCCGATCACGGACCCGCCCCATCAATTCGCCTAGCATGTTGCCATGCGCAACACGACTTCAATCACAGAATACGGCAGCCCAATTTTTCAATATTCCACCGGCAGTGGATCGAGGCTGCGCCACAGATACCAGGTAGCCACCGAGCGCCACGGCCGCCAGCGTTCCCCCGCTTCTGCCAGCACGCGCCTCGGCTGCTTCTCGCCATCGAAATAATTCAGGAATACGGCCTTCTGCAGCCCGAGATCGTCCAGCGGAAATACGTCGGGGCGCATCAGGTTGAAGATCAGGAACATCTCCGCTGTCCAGCGGCCGATGCCACGAACATCGGTCAGTTCGGCGATCACCGTTTCGTCATCGAGCGTCGTCCAGCGCTCGGGCTTGATCCTGCCTTCGACAAAATGGCGGGCAAGGTCAACCACGTATTCGATCTTTCGCGACGACAGCCCGCAACCCTGAAGACCTTCCATTCCGGTACGCAGCACGGCATCGGGCGACACACTGCCGACAACCGCCGAAAAGCGTCCCCAGACTGCGTCGGCCGCCTTTACCGATATTTGCTGACCAGCAATCGAACGGGCCAGCGTACCGAAGGCATCGCCGCGAGAGACGAGCGACATGCCCTTGTAGCGCCGAACCAGCGCGGCCATGACGGGATCGCCGCGAGCCAGTGAACGTGATGCCTTCTGCCAATAGTCGGGAATCATGGCGCCATTTTAGCCTGCAGACTGGCTGCCAGCGGAGCGTGCAGACCGGTGATCACCGGGCGCCTTCGCTGGCGTAGTCAGGCTCTATTCTCAGCCAGACGCTGAACACCGCGCCCTGCCCCGGCACGCTTTCAACCGTGAGATTGCCGCCGTAACGCTTGATCAGCGAATGGCTGATCGAGAGACCAAGCCCGGTTCCTTCGTTTTTCTTCGTTGTGAAGAACGGGTCGAAGATCCGGCTTAGGTCCTCGGGGGCGATCCCGCCACCGCTGTCCTGCACCGAAATCCGCGTGCCGAGGCAATCGCCGTCGGCCGACAGCCAGTCGGCCGTTGCCAGCGTCAGCTTGCCGCCGTCCGGCATCGCCTGCACGGCATTGACGATGAGGTTGATGAGCACCTGCTGCAGTTCGTGGCGATTGATGCTCACCCAACGGCTGGCGGCAAAGAGTTTCACGATCTCGATGTTGCGCTTGACCAGATGGTGCTGGGCCAGGACAAGGCAATCCGCCAGCACCTCACCGACATTGATTTCCTCGACGTAGCCGGCAAACTCGCCCGGCCGCGCAAACTGCAGCAGTTTGGTGACGATGATGCGTATGCGGTGAACCTGCTCGTCGATCAGGCGGATTTCCTGTGCCACCGGCGCAGCCTGCGCACCCAGAACATCGCGCAGGACATCGAGGTTGCCCTGGATGACGGCAATCGGGTTATTGATCTCGTGCGCCACACCGGCCGTGAGTTCGCCGATGGCGGCGAGCTTTTCGCTTGTCACCAGTTGTCGCTGCGCCATTCTCAATTCGGCATTGGCTGCTGCCAGCGCCTGCGTCCGCTCGGTCACCTTGCAGTCGAGTTCGTTGGCCCAGCGCTGCAGTTCGTTTCTTTTTTCCGCCAGCACGTCAAGCAGGCGATCGAACTCGGCCGCCAGCAGGCCAAGTTCATCACGGCTGCCCGTTTCGCCGACGCGCGCCGCGACATCGCCACGATCGATGCTGACGATGGCCTCTTTCATCAGCGATATCGGATGCATGACCTCTCGTGCCCACTTCAATGACCAGGCGCTGCCGATCAGGCTGATGGCAGCGAAGATCGCGAACATCAGCTTCAGCGCGTTTTCCTTGGCCGTCAGGAAAGGGGCTTCGAGAAATCCGACGTAGAGCATCCCGACGCGCTTGCCGAAACTGTCGACGACAGGCTCGTAGCCTGAAACGTAGAAATCGTTCACCACGAAGGCGGTGCCCAGCCAGGTGCTGCCGTGCTCCAGCACGAACTCCCGCACCTGCTGCGACACGCGGGTGCCCAGCGCACGCTCGTCCTCGAACAGGCGGACATTGGTCGCTATCCGTGTGTCATCGAGAAAAAGTGTTGCCGTGCCCTTGCTGCCGAGCGGCAACGAGCCATCGCGATAGACGATGCTGTTGATCGTATCGACGAAACCGAGGTTGCCATTGAGCAACATGCCCCCTTCGAGAACGCCGATGACCTTGCCGGCGGCATCTGTCATCGGGGCTGCTGCATGAATGAGCATCCCGCGCTCTTCGGTCTGGCGGCTATCCGGCCTGGCCTGGGGGGTCGGCACGATATTGATGGCTGCGCGGTCGCGCAAGGACGGATCAATCGCCTCCAGCGCCTTCATCCCATAAATATCAATGACGCTGCCGGAACGACCCGCCAGCGCATCCGACACCACCGGCCAGCTGGCGTGACTCTCCCGCGCCGGGTGGGCGGCACTGGCATGAACGACCTTGCCTTCGGCATCCAGCACATACATGAAATCAAGGCCATGCCGGCG
>JAUPVD010000101.1 GCA_030917225.1 Pseudomonadota bacterium | reverse complement strand
GGTGCTGCAGATGCTGTGGATGTTCGGCCTGTTTGGCGATGCCGCAGCTCCTGCCGATCTCGGTGAGCATGCCGGCCACGCCGGCTACGCCAGCAACGAAGCGCCCTCGGCGATGCACGACCCGATCCCGCGCTGGCTGCAGTTGCTGCTGGCGACGCCGGTCCAGTTCTGGATCGGCTGGCGCTTCTACGACGGTGGCTGGAAAGCCTTGCGCGGCGGCGGCTGGAGCGGTGCCAACATGGATGTGCTGGTGGCGCTGGGCACCACCATGGCCTGGGGCTTTTCGGCGGTGGTCACCCTCTTTGGCTTCGAACATCGCCATGTCTATTTCGAGGCTTCGGCGGCCGTCATCACGCTGGTGCTGATGGGCAAATTGCTTGAGGCGCGAGCCAAGGCCGGTACCAATGCAGCCATCGAGGCGCTGGTGCGGCTGCAGCCACGCACGGCGCGTGTCGAACGCGACGGGAAACTGATTGAAGTGGCGGCCGATGTGCTGATGCCCGGTGATGTCTTCATCGTTCGGCCGGGCGAGAGCGTGCCGGTCGACGGGCAGGTGATCGACGGCGCCAGCAGCGTCAACGAGGCGATGCTCACCGGCGAAAGCATGCCGGTGGCCAAGGCGGCCGGCGACCGGGTCTTTGCCGCGACGAACAACGAGCTCGGCCAGTTGCGCTGCCGCGCTACCGGCGTTGGCGAACACACCCTGCTGGCCGGCATCATCCGGCTGGTGGCCGAGGCGCAGGGCTCGAAGGCGCCGGTGCAACGTCTCGCCGATCGTGTCTCGGCGATCTTCGTGCCGACGGTCTGCGTGCTGGCACTGCTGACCTTTCTTGGCTGGTGGATGGTTGCCGGCGATCTGGCCGAAGCACTGATCAATGCCGTCGCCGTGCTGGTCATTGCCTGCCCGTGCGCACTCGGGCTGGCCACGCCGACGGCGATCATGGTTGGCACGGGGCAGGGCGCCCGCGCCGGCATCCTGATCCGCAATGCCGAAGCGCTCGAGCGCGCCGAGCACATTGCCGTGCTGGCCGTAGACAAGACCGGCACGCTGACACGCGGCGAGCCTGATGTGACCGATGCCATTCCAATCAGCGGCAGCCGTGAAGAATTGCTGCACCTTGCTGCTGCGCTGGAGCAGGGCTCGGAGCACCCGCTGGCGCGGGCCATCCTGCAGCATGCCGGCGATGCGCCGCTGCCTGCCGTCTCCGGTTTCATCGCCCTGCCGGGCAAGGGGGTCGAGGCCGTGGTGGAGGAGCGGCGCCTGCAACTGGGTTCGCCAACCTGGGCCGCCAACGGTGCCGCAGCAGAACTGCCAGAGGTGGCGCGGCTGCAAGAGGAGGGCAAGACCGTGGTCGTGCTGGCCGAGGTGCTGGCTGGATCGACTCGGGTCCTTGGCATGGTTGCCATTGCCGACCCGTTGCGCCCCGGTTCGGTTGCTGCGGTGGCGCGCCTGCAGGCGCTTGGCATCGAGGTGGTGATGCTCACCGGCGACAACCGGAAGACTGCCGCAGCCGTGGCACAAGCCGCCGGCATCCATCGGTTCGAAGCCGAAATCCTGCCGGGCGACAAGGCTGCAGCGGTGAATGCGCTGAAGGATGGTGCCCGTGTCGTTGCCATGGTGGGCGATGGCATCAACGATGCGCCGGCACTGGCTGCGGCCGATGTCGGCTTCGCCATGGGCGCCGGCTCGGATGCGGCCATCGAGGCGGCCGATGTGACGCTGGTGCGTAGCGACCTGAACGCCGTTGCCGATGCCATCCTGCTGTCGCGGGCGACACTCGGCAAGATCCGGCAGAACCTTTTCTTTGCCTTCATCTACAACGTTCTCGGCATTCCGCTGGCGGCCTTCGGTCTGCTTAACCCGGTGGTGGCCGGCGCGGCCATGGCCATGAGTTCGGTTTCGGTGGTATCCAATTCGCTGTTGCTGAAGCGCTGGAAGCCGGCGGCCAGATGAGCGGCAACCCTCAATTCATTTGAAGTCGGAGCAGGATGATGGAACAGATCGTGATCATGGTTGGTGGCATGAGCTGCCAGGGCTGCGTGAAGAACGTAACGGGCGTGCTGCAGGCATTGCCCGGTGTCGGCGAGGTACTTGTTTCGCTCGAAGCCGGCGAAGCGCGTATCAGCCATGACCCGGCGCAGTCCAGCGTAGTGGCGCTGCGTGCAGCCATCGAGGATGCCGGTTTCGACGCCGGTTGAACAACTCGGGTAAACCCGGATGGTTCATCGGGCCGCCGAATAAACAATCCGGGCTAAATGCCTCCGATGGACGCGAGCCGGTGCATCAGGCTCTGCTAACATCTTTCCTTTGTAGATCGCAGACAGGTTTTTCTTCATGACCGACAATAAAAACACTCCCCTTCGCCTGACCCAGCTTGCCCACGGTGGCGGCTGCGGCTGCAAGATCGCGCCAGGCGTGCTCGAACAGATTCTCACCAAGACGGCGCCGCCCTTCATGCCGCCGCAACTGCTGGTCGGCATCGAGACGGCCGACGACGCCGCCGTCTGGCAGATCAACGACACGCAGGCCATCGTGGCCACTACCGACTTCTTCATGCCGGTGGTCGACGATCCCTACCACTTCGGCCAGATCGCCGCGACCAACGCCATCTCCGACATCTACGCCATGGGCGGCACGCCGCTCTTCGCGCTGGCCATCGTCGGTATGCCGGTGGCCAAGCTCGACACGGCGACCATCAAGAAAATTCTCGACGGCGGCGAGTCGATCTGCGCCAAGGCGCGCATCCCCATTGCCGGCGGCCATACCATCGACTCGCT
>JAUPVD010000012.1 GCA_030917225.1 Pseudomonadota bacterium | reverse complement strand
GTCGGAGGAAGATTGCTTCACGCCCATGCCGATGACGTAGCGCCCGTTCTCGCGGAGTTTTGAAACGAGGGGTGAAAAATCGCTGTCGCCGGAGACCAGCACAAAGGTGTCGATGTGTTCTTTCTGGTAGGAAAGATCGAGCGCGTCGACGACCATGCGGATGTCGGCCGAGTTCTTGCCGGACTGGCGCACATGCGGGATTTCGATCAGCTCAAAGTTGGCCTCGTGCATGGTGGCCTTGAAGGCCTTGTAGCGATCCCAGTCACAATAGGCTTTCTTGACGACGATGCTGCCCTTGGCCAGCAGACGTTCGAGCACCGGCTTGATATCGAATTTTTCGTATTTGGCGTCACGCACGCCAAGAGCGACGTTTTCGAAATCGCAGAAGAGCGCCATGCTGGTGGTGTCGGAGGGATTGGCCATTTTGTCTCGCGGGGTAAGGGTTGCCGGATCGTTTCGCACATGAACGGCGAAACCTCTGCATCGCCTCGCAGTATAGCCGGTCGGCCCGCCAACTGCCCCCGTGACCATCCTTGCATCCTTGACTTCGATCAGGGATGGCAGGATTGGCGCTCCGGTATAATGTGGCCTCTGCCAACCCTTTGCCGGCACTTCACCCGCGCCGGTTTCGCCCGATCATGAGATTCCTGCTCGCCTGTCTCGTTGCCTTCGGCCTGCTCATCAGCGGCTGCGACAAACCGCCCGCGTTCAAGTCGACCGACATCTCCGGCGTGGACTGGGGCAAGAACTTTTCTCTTACCGACCACACCGGAACGCCGCGCCAATTGGCCGACTACAAGGGCAAGGCCGTCGTTCTCTTCTTTGGTTACACACAGTGCCCGGACATCTGCCCGACAACACTGGCCACGATGAACGAAGCGATGAAGCTGTTGGGCGGTGACGCCGCACGCGTTCAGGTCCTGTTCGCCACGCTCGATCCGGCGCGCGATACGCAGGCACTGCTGGCTCAGTATGTGCCGCAGTTCAATGCGAGTTTCGTCGGCCTGCGCGGAGATGATGCGACCATGGCAGCCACTGCCAAGGATTTCCGCGCCTTCTACGCGAAAGTGCCAGGTGCCACACCGACCACCTATACCATCGACCACTCGACCGGCAGCTACGCCTTCGATCCTCAGGGCCGCCTGCGACTCCTGCTGAAACACGGCGACGATCCGGCCAATATCGCCGCCGACCTGAAACTGCTGCTCGCCGGCAAATAATTTTTGGAGTCCCCCATGAATCGCCTCGCCATCCTCCTGCTCGCCTTGCTGAGCACCTGCCTGCCACTGCCGGCAGGAGCCGCACCCACGGCCGACCAGATCAACGTCAACATCGGCACGCCGGCGGTGATGGCGTTGAGGCACTCGCTGGCGCAGCGCCAATCGCGCCTGATCCGTTTCTACGAAGCCGGCATCATGGGTCTCGACATCAACGGCATGGTCAAGGTTCGCGACCAGGAAAAACTGGATCGGCAACACCTCACCGTACGACAGGCAGCCGGCAAGACGATCGACCAGGAAAATCCGGACCGGAACTCGCTGATCTACGCGATCGCCGAGGCGCATGGCGGCAAGGAGGCGGTTCCAGTGGTGCGCGAGATGATGGCCAAGCGTTGGCGCGAGCAGTTCAAGTCGGGCTGGTGGCTGGAGGACGAGAACGGCGTCTGGCACCAGAAGCCCTGATCCGCTAGCCGAACCCTGTCGCTGCGGCGTTTTGCCGCAGCCCCTGCACAGGACCGCCGCCTATAATCGGCGCACGAATTTTTCTACACTCATTCGGGAGTCCCAAGTGAAACTGAACCGCACCCACCTCGCCATCGCCCTGCTTACCCTGTCCGCTGGCACCGTCAGTGCCGCCGATCTTGACGTCAAGAGCCCGTGGGTACGCGGCACCGTTGCCGGACAAAAGGCCACCGGCGCCTTCATGGAGCTTTCCAGCCCGGCCGGCACGACCATCGTCGGCGCCTCCAGCTCGGTTGCTGGCGTTACCGAGATCCACGAGATGAAAATGGACGGCGGCGTCATGAAGATGCGCGCCATTCCGCGCCTCGATGTCGCTGCCGGCAAGCCGGTGAGCCTCGCCCCCGGTGGTTATCACGTAATGCTGATGGACCTGAAGCAGCAGTTGAAGAAGGGCGATATCGTGCCGCTGACGCTGCAGGTTGAAAGCAAGGACAAGAAGGTCGAGAGCGTCGAAATCAAGGCCGAGGTTCGCGATTTGACGACAGCAGCGCCGGCCACTGCCGCTCACGGCAAGCACTGACGCGCTGCTCCCCGCGCTACGCAGGAAGCCTGAACCCTTCCCGGCGAACGCCGGGAAGGGTTGAATCAACTAGCGACGCAGCAGCGTCGCGACAGCAGCAAGCAGCAGCGCGGCGGCCGCACCGTGGCCGACGATCAGCCATAGCTCGAATCCGCTACCAACCGACGCGACCGCCACCATTCCCAGCAGCATCACCCCGACCAGCAGCCCCGCAACAACCCGCGCAGCAGGCCAGCGAGTTCGCGCGGCAACGCCGCCGAGCAAGAGCAGCGACAGAATCGCCGACCCCCGGTGCAGCAGGTGCAGCGTCGTGCCACCAGCGTCGCCAGGCATTGCAGCCGCCTGCAGGCGCTGGAAAGGATCGAGCGCCCGCAAGCCTTCGGCGAGATTCCAGGCTTTCATTTCGCAGAAGGGCAGCGACGGACAGGCCGGGGCCGAATAGGTGGCCCCGAGCCAGGCGCCCATCAGCACCGCCAATGTCAGGACACCAACGCCGATCCGCAGAAACGGGTCTGTAACCGGCGTCGAGACCGGTGCGCAGGCTCCGGCTGCCATCGCCACCCGCCATGAAAAGGTGACCAGCCCCAGCCCGCCGACAATATTGAGCGCACCCACCAGCGCACGGCGTGGGTCGGCGCTGGCAAAACCGAGCGCCGAAAGGGCCAGCATCAGCAGGAGCAGCAGTACCGCGTAGCGCGCCGCCGGCTGCAACGGTTGCGGCCGCAGGCAGCGCCAGACAAGCAACAGCGTCAGCAGCAGCGCCGAGGAAGCCACCGCACGGTGCAGCAGGCGGGCAAACCCGTAATGCAGCGGCGAGGGATCGGCCGTCAGCAAGCGCGCGTAGCACTCCGGCCACGGCGCACAGCCGATACCGGCCGCATCGAGGCGCAACCAGGCGCTGACGGCAACCACCAGCAAAGAAAGCGCGCAGATCAGCAGCGCCAGCATGCGAATCTGGCGCAGGCGGGCATCCACCGGGGTCATTGCCGCAGGCCGGTCGCCGGTGCGGCTACCCGAATCTCGTGATTGAGCCAGAGCAGAATGCAGAACACGACCATCGCACCGCCCTGATGCGCTGCCCCCAGTGGCACCGGCACGGCCATCAGCAGGGTGGCAATGCCGAGCGTGATCTGCGCAGCGAGCACCAGCAGCAGCAGCGTGGCAACGTTACGCGCACGCACCGAAACTGGCGTTGCACGCAGGCGGTACCAGAACCACGGCACGATGAAGGCCAGCAGCCAGGCACCCAGACGGTGATTGAACTGGGTCGTCGCCATGTTGTTGAAGAAATTCAGGTACCACGGATCGATCATGAAGATTTCGGGTGGAACAATGTGGCCGTTCATCAGAGGGAAGGTGTTGTAGGCCTTGCCCGCACGAATGCCGGCAACAAAACCGCCAGTCACCACCATGTAGCCGACCAGGATGCACAGCCAGAAACCGACCCTTTGCATTTTGCGCAGCGCAGCATCTGCGCTTGAGCGCGCCCGCTCGGCCACCAGGCCAAGCGCCACCCACATCATCGAAATGAAGATCAGGAAGGCAATCGACAGATGCGCCGTCAGCCGGTACTGACTGACCCGGGGGTCATCGACCAGCCCGCTTTTCACCATGTACCAGCCCATGCCACCCTGCAGGCCGCCGAGGAGGAAGATTCCCAGCAGTTTCGGCGTCAATCCCGGCTCGATCTTCTTGCGCAGCCAGAAATAGAGAAAAGGCACGAAAAAAGCAACGCCGATCAGGCGGCCAAGCACCCGGTGCCAATATTCCCAGTAAAAAATCCCCTTGAATTCATCCAGCGACATCTGGTGGTTAACCTGCTGGTATTCCGGAGTTTTCTTGTATTTATCGAAGGTTTCTTCCCATTCCACCTGATTCAGCGGTGGAATGACGCCGACAATCGGTTGCCATTCGACAATCGAGAGGCCGGAATGCGTCAATCGGGTCACACCGCCGACCACGAGAATGGCAAAGACCATGGCGCTACAGGCGAAAAGCCAGGCGGCAATCTGTCGGCGGGCGGCACTGTAATTCATGGGCGTTTCCGGGGCAATAAAAAGGAAGCGAATTATAGACTTTTCCGCCTTTCGGCTCCATGCGACAATGCGCCCCACCCCGCTGCGACACTTTGCCGCAAGCCCACTGCGTCAGTTCGCCGCACCATCGGGCGGAAACGCTTGTGTTGGAAGGCTTCGGAGTTCTTGATGTGGATCAATTCACCAACACACCAAACGCAGGTATCCTTCCCGGCACTGTGCCCAAGTGCCGTAAAAGATTTTATTTTTGCAATTCACAGTGCGCCGCGTGCGCCAAATAATGATGGAGGGTAACAAGATGGCCGAAAACGATAGCGACATCCCGTTCATGCAGAAGCTGCTCGACAACCATTTTCTCTTGTTGGTTATCGGTGTCGTCTCACCCGGGGTGATTTACATCCTCTGGGGCATCATCGACATCATGAATACGCCGCTCGCCAAGTAATTTCAACTATTAGAGGGAGAACTACATGAGTTCAATTCTGCCGCCGTCGAACCGGCTCTGGTGGAAGGAGTCGATCGACAAGACCGAGTGGACTTGGATCGGCATCGCTTTCGTCTGGGGCATGATCATGTTTGTCATGATGATCTACTGGCACATTTACGGCAAGCAGAACCTTTCCAACGAGGCCTACAAGACCACGCCGGAAATGTTTGCTGCCAAGGCCGAGAAGTTCATCGCTGAAAATACCATCCGCAAGGAAACCGACCAGGAAATCCCGGTCGTCAAGGTTCCGGCCGGTGGTGATGGCTACCTGATCGCCCGCCTGTGGAACTGGTACCCCATCCTTGAACTCGAGAAGGGCAAGGAATACAAGATCCACCTGTCGTCGATGGACTACAACCACGGTTTCTCGCTGCAGCCGGTGAACATCAACATCCAGGTCATCCCGGGTTACGAGCACGTCGTCAAGATGACGCCGACCTCGACCGGCACCTTCGCCATCGTCTGTAATGAATTCTGCGGCATCGGGCACCACACGATGCTCGGCCGGATCTACGTGAAATAAGGGGAAATAATAGTGGCAACCACTTACCGCACCTGCCCGGCGTCCGGGCTACAGTTCGAGGCACACGCCGAAAAACTGATGAAATGGAACGCTGTCGTCGCCGTGCTCTGGCTGCTCGTCGGCGGCATCGGCGCCCTCGGCGTCATCATGACCCGCTGGCCGGCCTTCAAGCTGCTGCCGGCTGACCAGTTCTACACCATCCTGACCGCTCACGGCGTTGACATGCTGCTCCTGTGGATTCTCCACTTCGAGATGGCCGTGCTCTACTTCGCCTCGTCCACACTGCTCCGTTGCCGCCTGGCAACACCGAAAATGGGCTGGCTGGGCTTCTGGCTGATGGTCATCGGCGGCATCATGACCAACGTCGCCATCTTCCAGGGCGAGTCGAGCGTGATGTTCACGTCCTACGTGCCGATGCAGGCTGCACCGCACTTCTACCTCGGCCTGATCCTCGTCGCCGTCGGTTCGCTGATCGGTTGCGGCATCTTCATGGGCACGCTGGTTGTCGCCAAGAAGGACAAGACCTACACCGGCTCGATCCCGATGGTCACCTTCGGTGCGCTCACCGCCACCATCATCGCCGTGTTCACCATCCTGTCCGGTGCCGGCATCCTGATCCCGACCTTCCTCTGGTCCGTCGGCCTGATCAAGGAAATCGATGCGCAGCTGTATCGCATGGTCTGGTGGGCACTCGGTCACTCGTCGCAGCAGATCAACGTTGCTGCACACGTGTCGATCTGGTACCTGATCCCGGCTATCGTGATCGGCGCCAAGCCGCTGTCGGAGAAGGTTTCCCGCGGCGCGTTCCTGCTCTACATCCTGTTCCTGCAGCTTGCTTCCGCCCACCACCTCCTGTCCGACCCGGGCATGAGCGCCGAGTGGAAGGTGCTGAACACGTCGTACTTCATGTACTTCGCGGTCATGGCCTCGATGATCCACGGCTTTACCGTTCCGGGTGCTGTTGAAGCAGCGATGCGTCGCAAGGGCTTCAACAATGGCCTGTTCGAGTGGCTGCGCAAGGCACCGTGGGGCAACCCGGCGTTTGCAGGCATGTTCATCTCGCTGGTCAGCTTCGGCTTCCTCGGCGGCATCTCCGGTGTCGTTCTCGGTACCGAGCAGATCAACATGCTGATGCACAACACCTACTACGTTCCGGGCCACTTCCACACCACGGTCGTAACGGGTACCACGCTGGCCTTCATGGCGGTGACCTACCTGCTGGTGCCGACGCTGTTCCGTCGCAAGATGATTTGGCCGAAGCTGTGCCAGATCCAGCCGTACCTGTTCGGTATCGCCATGTCGATCACCGGCCTGGTGATGATGGGTGCCGGCACCCTGGGCGTCTCGCGTCGCCACTGGGACATGGCCTTCTCAGGCGCACCGTTCCAGTATGAGTGGCCGGGTGCCGCTTACCTGATGATGGGCATGACCGGTTTCTTCGGCGTCATCACCATCATCGGCGGCGCACTGTGGATCGTCCTCGTCGTTGGCTCGCTGCTGTTCGGCGAGAAGCTTGATGGCGGCGTCGTGTCCGACAAGCCGACCCCGATCCCGGCAGCAACGCCGGCGGCTTCGGCCTCGCATCACGGTAGCGACCACGTTGCAGTTCCGGGCACCGTCGTTCTGGCCATGGCTCTGCTGGTTGCCTTCGTGCTGTACTACTACGTGAACTGGAAGTACCTGTCCGAAGTCTGGCTGCTTAGCTAAACGCAGTTTCCCCGCGCCCAGATGCTCAAACATCTGGCGCGGGGCCTGCCTGAATCAGGCTTGGAATGACACCAGGCCCGATTCTAGCAGGTTCCAGCAGAACATGCAGAACCCGATTAACCCGATTCATCTTCAAGCGACTTCCCCAATCATTCCCATGCAATCGACGACGCCCAACCATAGCGCCTCCGGTTCCTACGTCCGGGCCATCCTCGGACTTTTCAAACTGCGCATCGGGGTTGTCATCACCTTTACCGCGCTGGCCGGCCTCGCCGTCGGCGCCGGCCCCAGCCTGACACCACTGCAGTTCGTCGTGCTGACGCTGTCGGTCCTTGTTTCTTCGGCTGCTGCCGGGGCCTTCAACCAGTATTACGAGAAGGATCTCGACCCGAAGATGGCGCGGACGAAGAACCGCCCCTTCGTTACCGGCCAGATCAAGCATGGCCCGTTCTGGCTGCTGGTCATCGGCGTACTGACGGTAGCCTCGGTCGGTGCCGCCTGGCTGGCGCTGAATGCCTGGTCGGCACTCTATGTCTTCCTTGGCGCATTTTTCTATGCCGTCGTCTACACGGTCTGGCTGAAGCGCCGGACCTGGCTGAACATTGTCTTCGGCGGCCTGGCCGGCAGTTGGGCCGTGCTGGCAGGTGCAACTGCGGCTGACCCGCAGATCGGCGCCGTGCCACTGGCACTGGCTTTCGTGCTGTTCCTCTGGACCCCCCCGCATTTCTGGTCGCTGGCCATCGCCTGCAAGGACGACTACGCCGCTGCCGGCGTGCCCATGCTGCCGGTGGTCGTCGGCAACGAGCGCGCCGCACAGGTCATCTTTTACAGCACACTGGCGCTCGTCGCCGCCTCCCTGCTCCCCGCCTTTCTAGGGCTTGGCCTGATCTATCTGGCCAGCGCCGTTGCCGGTGGTGCACTGTTCATCCAGAAGACCTGGTTGCTGACCCGCAACCCCGTCCGCAAGGCGGCACTTGGCGCTTTCCATGCCTCGCTGATCCAGCTCACGCTGGTGCTGCTCGGCGCAATCATCGACGCCCAGTTCTGAGTTAGACCGGCACAAATATCTGATGATGCATCGCCCCATCGCCCGTGCGGCGAAACTACTGCTTCTTTCCGCCACCCTGCTCTTGCTGAACGGCTTTGCTGCCAGTGCTGACGAGGCCTCGGACAAGCCGAAACTGACTGCTCGTCCGACCACCTCGCTGGACTCCGCGCTGACGCTGACCAGCCTGGACGAGAAGTCCGCTTTCGAGCGTTCGCAAGCGGCCATTGGCAGGGATGTCGGCAATTTTGTGCTGCTCGACCGCAATGCTCAGCCGGTCGAACTCAAGAAATTCCGGGGCAAGCCCCTGCTGGTAAATTTCATCTACACCGCCTGTTTCCAGGTCTGCCCGACCACTACCCGCAACCTGCAAAAAGCGATTGTTGAAACGGTCAGCGTGATGGGGGCGGAACGCTTCAACATCGTCACCATCGGTTTCAACCAGCCCTTCGATTCGCCACAGGCGATGAAGGATTTTGCGACGCGTTACGGACTTGACCTGCCCAACTGGGAATTCCTGAGCCCGGCGCCAGCGCTGGTCGCCGACGTTACGCAGAATTTTGGTTTCAGTTTCGTCGCCACGCCTGCCGGTTTCGACCACCTGAATCAGATCACTCTGGTCGACGCCGAAGGCCGTATCGTTCGCCAGGTTTATGGCGAAAAATTCACGCCGAAGGATCTCGCCGAACCGCTGAAGCTACTGATCACCGGCTCCGCCATTTCGCCAGAGGTAAGCACCGTCAAGGAGCTGATGGAGCGTGTCCGCATTCTCTGTTCGGTCTATGACCCGGTGACTGGCCGCTATCGGACCAACTACTCGGTCTATTTCATGATCGCCGGCTTCATCACCTTCCTCGGCTTCCTCATTTTCATGTCGCTGAACATGTGGAAAAACCGTCGCCGCACCCCGCCTCCGGCCGTCTGAACACCTTTAAAATCAGGCATCAAGCCTATTCCGGCTGAAATTGATGCGGGTCAAGTCACATTGATCGATCGGCCAATATAATCATGCGCTAATAATCCACCTTATCAGAACGTGGTCTGCGCCCTTGAGCATCGAAGCATCGACTCCTCTTCGCCGGATTGTCCAGCCTCAGTTTCTGCGCTGCGAGGAATCGTTCGATCTATTTTTCGGCGGCAAACACAACCCGCTGCGTCACCTCGGCGCACTCGGACTGTTTCTGTTGTGGATCATCGTCGGTACCGGCTTGTATCTCTACGCCGTTCTCGACACGGGCGTCGAGCAGGTTTATTCGTCGATCGGCTACCTGTCCGACGAGCAATGGTATCTCGGCGGCATCCTGCGCAGCCTGCACCGCTATGCCTCGGATGGATTCATGCTGGTCATGGGCCTGCACCTCGTCCGCGAATGGGCCTATGGCCGCTACACGGGCTTCCGCTTTTACTCCTGGATAACCGGCATCCCGCTGATCTGGCTGGCCTTCGCCAGCGGCATTGGCGGTTACTGGATCGTCTGGGACCAATTGGCCCAGTTCTCGGCCGTCGCCACCACCGAATTGCTGGACTGGCTGCCCATCTTCAGCTCACCCTCGGCACGCAACTTCCTCGCCCCGGATTCGGTCAACGACCGATTCTTCACGCTCTTGGTCTTCATTCACATCGGCTTGCCAATCCTGCTGCTGGCGGGGCTGTGGGCGCATGTGCATCGCATCTCCCATGTCGACCATCTGCCTTCCGGCAAGCTGATGCGCGGTACGACGCTGACCCTGCTGATCCTGTCGCTGCTCAAGCCTGCGCTCAGTGATGC
>JAUPVD010000100.1 GCA_030917225.1 Pseudomonadota bacterium | reverse complement strand
GGCACTCCGCGACTGCAGCACCGAGGCCGGCGAGAAGCCGGTGGCCAGCCCGGTACCGAACAGCACTAGCGCCGCGCCGAGCAAGGTATGCCAGCCGACTGGCTCGTTCAGGAACAGATTGCCCCACAACACGCCGAACACCGGAATCAGGAAGGTGACGGTCAAGGCCGAGGTGGCACCGATATCGGCGATCAGGCGAAAGTAAAGCAGGTAGGCGACACCGCTGCAAAGCACGCCGAGGGCCATGACCACGCCGATCACACCCGGTGCCGGCACCGCCTCCGGCAGCGGCACGAAGAGCAGCGCCGGCGCCAGTAGCAGGGTAGCCGCCCACATGCTGCCGTGGGCGTTGGCAAACGGCTCGACCGCGCTGGCGGATCTGGCATAGGTGCTGGCGATTCCATACGAGCAGGCAGCTGCCAGCGCCGCAGCGATGGCCAACCCCCCGCCTGCGGGCAGCATGACGACTTCGACCCCTGCCAGCACGGCCACCCCGGCAACACCACAGGCAAGCCCGAGCAAGGCCTTGGCGCCCAGCGGCTTGCGCATCCACATGGCACCGATGGCCGCGCCCCAGATCGGGGCCGTCGCATTCAGGATGGACAGCAGTGACGCCGAGACCGTTTTGGCAGCGTAGGCGAACAACAGAAAGGGCAAGGCCGAGTTGAACAGCCCGAGCACGAAATAGTGCCGCCAGTGCACACCGGCATTCAGCGCTTTCTTCAAGCCGGCACCGACGGCCAACAGAAAGACGGCCGCCAGCGCCACGCGCAGCAGAACGAGCAGCGTCGGGCCAAGCGCCGGCACGCCGATGCGCATGAACAGGAACGAGGCCCCCCAGATGGCGGAAAGCGACAGCAGACGAAGCAGGCTAGCGTTGTTCATGGCACAAAAAGGAGGAATGAGGCTGCAGTGTGGTGCAGGAGAAAGCGATTGCGCAATCCGATTCTTGCTGAGTTTTGCGCGTGCCGCTACGCCCGTCTTTCGGCCATGCCACGCGCCAAGCCAAGCTTGGCCGAGCGCTCCAGTTTCTGCACGAAAGAGGGAAAATCCAGCCCGTACTTTGCCCGCAACTCCCGGGCATGGTTGTGCAGCCAGCGCCAGCGCGGCTCGAAATGGCGTTCGCGAAAAGCCAGCAGTACGTGATTGCCGTCGTCCGGCACGGGAATGATCAGCGCCTGGTCGTCGAAGACGTGCATCACTTCCGCCACCAGACCGGCATAACTCGACCGCTCGCCGGCCAGGTTGATGACCAGCACGCCCTTGGCCGAGAGCTTATCCCAAGCCGATTGCAGAAACACCCGGCTGTTGAGCGCGGGGGCAAAACCATGCTCGTCGAAGGCATCGATCAGCAGGGCATCGATCCCCGGCGCAGCCTCGGCCACATAATCCGCACCATCCGCCTGCAGAATCTGCAGCTTCGGCCCCGGTGGCGGCAGCAGGAAAGCTTCGCCCAGCGCAATCACCTCCGGGTCGATCTCGACAGCGATGAATTGCGCGGCCGGCAGGTGGCGGTGGCAGAACTTGAGCAGGGAGCCACCGCCGAGCCCAATCAGCACGATGCGCTCCGGGCGCGGCACGAACAGCAGAAAGGCCATCATCTTCTGCGTGTAGCGCAAGGCCAGCTCGTCTGGAGCAGCCAGGCGCATGGCGCTCTGCATCAACCGCACGTTGAAGTAGAGGTAGCGCAACTGGCCGTCGTCGACGACAAAGGGCTTTTTGTAGCTCTCGTCGAGCAGGCGGGCGCGCAGGGCGTTCAAGTCACTGGCGCTGGTCGTCGGTGGTTCGCGCAGCAGCAGCTTGCCGTATTCCGTTTCAAACGGACTCGGCATTTCCAGCAATGGCACGGCATTGCTTGTCTTCATCGGCTCAGCGGTACACTGATGCCGCATCGACAAAACAGACCCGGGAAGTTCATGAGCATTACAAACAAAATCACACACACCTTTTTTCTGATCGCCAGCCTGCTGGTCAGCCCCCTCACATGGGGCGCCGGCCTGTTCGAGCGGGAAGTTGTTTTCTCCGAAGCGGATATCCAGTCGGCACTGGCCAAGGCCAAGCCGCTGCAATTGTCCTACGGCGGGCTGCTTTCTGTCGCGATGAAAGAAGCTCCAAGGATTCTGCTCGACGGCACCGACGGCCGGGCGCGAATCATTACCGAGCTGGATGTCGAGCTGCAGGGCCAGAAACCGATCCGCGTCGAAGCCAGTGGCCGCGCCGGCGTTCGCTACGACGACAAGAGCAAGGCCTTCTACCTGGAGAACCCCATCGTCGATTCGGTGACCACCCCTGCGCTCCGGCAGGAGGCGAACCCGGCCGTGCGCGAAGCCGCCTCGCAACTGATCGCCGCCTACTTCCGCACGAAGCCGGTCTACGTGCTGCGCGAGGATGGCAGCCCGCAGGAAATCGCCGCGCGCTGGCTGCTCAAATCGGTGCGCATCGAACCGGGGCGGGTGGTGGCGGTGCTGTCGACGATCTGAACGAATGCCCATTATCGAAGCAACGAGCAGATCACGAGATACTATTATTCCACATAGGGTGTTATAGTTCCGATAACGCTACTCAAGTAGCTTTATCGGAGGCTCCGATGCGGCCACCCTCACACCCCCAAAGCCACCTTCAGCACCCACTCTCGCGAATCCTCGGCAACGAGGCATCGGTACGCCTGCTGCGCGTGCTTGCCACGCGCGGGCTGCCTCTGAGCGTCAGTCAGTTGGATAAGGAGTGCGGTCTGTCCGCGCGCGGAACCCGGCTGGCCCTCGAAAATCTGATCCGGGTCCAGGTGGTGTCACAGCTTGGCGCCGCCAGGTCGCGCCTCTACTGCATCGATCCCCGCCACCCGCTCACGGGAGCGATTACCAATCTCTTCCAAGAAGAAATGCAGCACTGGAACAGCATGTTGAACGGCGTGCGCGAGGTACTGAAAGCGCAACAGGTCACAGCGGCGTGGTACTACGGCAGCGTCGCGCGGGGCGAAGATACCCCGGCCAGCGATTTCGACCTCGCCATCATCGTTCCCGATGACGCTGCGGTGGAAAACGTGACGGAAACTGTTCGGCTCGCGCTTCAGGCAATCGAAGACCGCCACCAGGTTCGGTGTTCCGTGGTGGGCTTGTCCGATGCAGATGTCCTGCGCATGGGTGAAAGCCGCGATCCGTTCTGGGAAAACATGACCCGCGACGCCAAGGTTCTCGATGGCCCGCGCCCCGAGCAGTATGCGGCCCGGCTACAACGACGGAGACAAGACGGATGATGGCCCGTATCAGCACTGCAAGAACCGTCGACGCCGACTTCTGGGAGGGCCGTCTGAAACAGGCTCGGGCATTCCAGCAAGCGGGAGAGAATCTGGTCGCACTGGCCAACCCCGGCGACAACCTGTCACCGGCAATAAGCAATATCGTGCTGGCCGCGATTGCCTATGCGGATGCAATTACCGCGAAGCACCGCCAACTGGTGAACACACAAGACCACGGCGCGGCCCCCAG
>JAUPVD010000099.1 GCA_030917225.1 Pseudomonadota bacterium | reverse complement strand
GTTGCCCGTTCAACGTCCCCCGCATCTCCAAGAAGGACAGCAAGGCGTACAAGTGCACGCTCTGTTCCGACCGGGTTGCGGTCAACCAGGCCCCCGCCTGCGCGAAGGCCTGCCCGACTGGCGCGATCCAGTTCGGTAGCAAGGAAGACATGAAGGACTACGCCGCCAAGCGTGTCACCGACCTCAAGGAACGTGGCTACGACAAGGCCGGTCTGTACGATCCGGCAGGGGTGGGCGGTACGCACGTCATGTACGTGCTGCATCACGCCGACAAGCCGAACCTGTACTCCGGCCAGCCGGTCAACCCGAGCATCAGCCCGCTGGTGGCACTGTGGAAGGGCGCTACCAAGCCGCTCGCCACGCTGGCACTGGCAGGCGTTGCCCTGGGCAGCCTGTTCCACTACGTGATGAAGGGTCCGAACGAGGTCTCGAAAGAGATCGAGAAGGAAATCGAGAAGGAGGACGCACAATGATCCGCGATCCGAAAGATCTGCAGCGTTACGATGCGGGCGAACGGGCGAACCACTGGGTAGTGGGTATCTCGTTCATCCTCCTCGCCCTTTCCGGCCTGGCCTTCTTCCACCCGGCGTTCTTCCCGCTGACGCAGCTGTTCGGCGGTGGAACCTGGGCGCGCATCCTGCATCCGTACATCGGCGTCTTCATGGCCTTCTTCTTCGTCCTCCTGTTCCTGCGTTTTCGCAAGCTGAACAAGATGACGGACGCCGACCGCGAGTGGCTGTCCCGCGCCAAGGAAATGGTGGACGGCAACGACCACAACATGCCTGAGCAGGGGAAGTACAACGGCGGCCAGAAGATGATGTTCTGGTGGATGACCATCTGCATGGTGGCGATGACCGTTTCCGGTGTTTTCATCTGGAAGGCACAGTTCACCGTGCCAATCGACCTCGCGCGCATCGGCGCCGTGGTTCACGCCGTTGTCGGCGCCATCATGATCGCCATGATCATGGTGCACGTGTATGCCGCGATCTGGACCAAGGGCACCATCCGCGCCATGTGGTACGGCACGGTCACCCGCGCCTGGGCCAAGCAGCATCACCGCGCCTGGTATCGTCAGATGACTGGCAAGTAAGCCGGTCTTGTGTTTGAAGTAACCCGCGGCGATACTCGTCGCGGGTTCTTTTTTTGTTGAGAACATGGATACCAAACCGATTACCTTCAATCCGCCGACCGAAGAAGCGCCAACCATCCTGCTGCCGGTGGTTGCCAGCCTCTTTGCCGATCGTGCAGAACGTTTTTCCACGCTGGCCGAAGGGCACAGCCTGGCTGACTGGCTGCGTTTTCTCGGCGACGTCACGCGCGCCCAGCACGCCGCACTGCAGCAACTGCCGCCGCTCGAACTGCCGCCGGCTGCCACCATCGAACAGGCGCTTACGCACGGCATGCCGCCGCTCAATGCCAGCGCACTGACGCGGCCCGCAGCCTGGCGCGATGCCCTGCACCAGATCGTTGACGCCCTGTTGCCGGGCGCCCCCACACAAACCCGCGACATCCTGACCACCCTGCGCGCCGCGCCGGATGCGCGCCTTGAAACACTGGCCGATGCCTTGCTGAAAGAGGGGGCTCCAGATTCCGATGCCGCCGCCGGCGAGTTGCCGCTGGTCGCGGCGGCACTGCAGGTGGTGTGGACTCGTCTGGCCAGCCAGCTTGACGCCAGCCAATTGAAGCCACTGGAAACACCCAATGTTTGCCCCTGCTGCGGCAGCCTGCCGGTCGGCAGCGTCGTCCGGCTCGGCGAGGCGGTCAACAACCTGCGCTATCTCCACTGTTCGCTTTGCAACAGCGAATGGAATGTAGCCCGTGCCACTTGCACGACTTGTGGCGACGAAAAGGGCCTGGCCGTGCAGCAGATTGAAGGTTCCAGCGGCAGCATGCGCGCTGAAACCTGCGACAGCTGCAAGAGCTACCTGAAAATTGCCTATCAGGAAAAAGACCCGAAGGTTGACCCGGTTGCCGATGACCTGGCCACCCTGGCGCTTGACCTCCTGGTCGACGATGCTGGCTTTTCACGTAGCGGTCCAAACCTGCTTCTGGTTAACGCCGCCGGATAAGCCGACGCTTTCCTCAACCTTTCTGCCCGGTCCGGGTGAAAGCCATGACAAAACACACGCTCTCGCAACTCCCTTCCGTCGATCGCCTGCTGGCCCTGCCTGCCCTCGTGGCCGCCATCGCCAACCACGGACGCCAGCCGATCACCGACTGTACCCGCGCCGAACTGGCCGCCGCCCGAGAACTGGTGCGTGCCGGCCACCCGCTGCCCGACCCCGAGACGCTGGCGGCAAGTATCGTCGAACGCGCCGGCAAACTCGCCCGGCCGAATCTGCGCCCGGTATTTAACCTCTCCGGCACCGTGCTGCATACCAACCTCGGCCGCGCACTGCTGGCCAGGGAAGCCGTTGAGGCGATGACCGTCGCCGCCACCTCTCCCTGTGCGCTCGAATACGATATCGCTGACGGTGGGCGTGGCGACCGCGACTCGCTGGTCGAGCCGCTGCTGGCCGAGATCATGGCCGCTTCGATGGGGGAGAAAGCCAAGGAGTTCGCGGCAACCATCGTGAATAACAACGCCGCTGCCGTGCTGCTGGCGCTCGATACGCTGGTCAAGGGCAAGGAGGCCATCGTCTC
>JAUPVD010000098.1 GCA_030917225.1 Pseudomonadota bacterium | reverse complement strand
TAACTCCTGCCACAACCTGAGCATGGGCGGCAGTGACAACCTGAAAACCTCCATCGGCGACCACTGGCAACAAGGCCCGATCAACTCGCCCACCGTGGGGTCGTCTCAGAAAACGGAAAATAAAGCACGCTAAGCGTGCGTGGAGGCTGGCACCCAGCGGTACAGCGTCGGAATGGACACGCCGAGGTTCTTGGCCACGTCCTTGGGCGGCACCCCGCTGGCCAGCAGCTTCTTGGCCGACTCGATCTTGCTGTCGGTCATCTTCGGCTTGCGGCCGCCTTTGCGGCCGAGCTGCTTGGCGACTTCCAGCCCGGCGCGGGTGCGCTCGACGGTCAGCTCGCGCTCCATTTCGGCAAGGCTCGCCATGACGTGGAAGAAGAACCGCCCGGATGGTGTGCCGGTGTCGATGGAGTCGGTGAGGCTCCTGAACTGGACACCGTGCTTGTGCAGATCGCCGACCAGATCGACCAGTTGCTTGACCGACCGGCCCAGCCGGTCGAGCTTCCAGACGACCAAAGTATCGCCTTCGCGCAGCATTTCGAGCGTCTTGGCCAAGCCAGGCCGGTCTGCCCGCGTGCCACTCACCTTGTCCTCGAAGACCTTTTTACATCCGGCCTTGCTCAAGGCTTCGCGTTGCAGCTCCAGGTTCTGATCCTGCGTCGAGACGCGCGCATAGCCAATCAACATGGCTTGTCTCGCGCCCGGTCGATGCGTTCCTGCATCGCCTGCATCACTTCTTCGTGGGTGTACGATCTGGCGTTGGCGTCGGTGGCTTGCCGCAGGGCTTCCTCAACCTCGCGCGTCATCCGCTCGTAATCCTCCGGCCACAGCGCTTGCTCCATGCGCAGCGACGCCTGACCCAGCAGGTGCAGCAGGCTGAACAGCCGCATGTCGTTGGTGGCGACGATGCGCTCCCGAATCTGCTCCTGAATAGCTTCGCTAGCCCGATGCGCTTGTGGTGTGGCAGTCCCCTCGTAGTCAGCGGGGAATTCCGCTTCCTCGGCAATCCTTGCCCAGGCGCTGGCCAGCGCCTCGATGGTTGACGTGCTCATTTCCGCCGCTCCTGTGCTCTTTGGCGAATCAACCGGCCAAGGGGCCTCGACGCGAAAACCAGCAGCATCACGCCTATCGGATACCAGGTCGAGAAGACCACCAAGGCATCGAAGGCTGGCCGTCCGGTGTTGGTAGGCAGTACGGCGGTCACAGCCATCAACCCGCCGACCGTCCAGATGATGCGCCACACGTAGGGCATCACGCGGGGCACGTAGCCGTCATCGAAAGCGGTCTGGTAGTAGCGGCGCAGGCCGCGCTCGGCAAGCGCCTGGCGCTGCCGCTCCGACAGCGCATCCGTCCGGCCATACCAGCGCCGGAATGGTGGACAGCGCAGCAGCAAAGGGGTGAAGAGGATCATCACCGCCACGATCGCGACACCCCACGCCATGACGGCGCCGGCATCGGGCCGCTTGGCGTTCTCGATCACGGGCGCGAAGACGCCCGGAGCACCGATCATCCAGAACAGCGCAATGTGCTGATGGAAGGAGAGCTTCATTTGCTCATCCACTTGCGCAGCAGGCGCTTTTTCAGGGAGGCGCGTTCTTGCGGGTTGCGTCCCTTGTGATTGGCGATGCGATCCGCCGTGGCGGCCTGGCGCTTGACGGGCCAGTAGGAGCGGCCATCCTTGCCCATCGACCAGACGCTGCTGGCCTGGTTTTCCAGCAGGGGCAGATGGGCGCTCAGGGCTTCGGGCGACGCGCTGGTCAGCGCCGTGCGCTCACGGGTGCGCCAGCGCTGATGCCAGAGCTTCTTGTCCTCGCGCTCGCTGCCGCAGGTCGTGTGCCCGACGATGGGTGTTTTGCGGCGGCTGCGGCTCATAACGTAGTGGTCTCCAAGAACATTCAGGACTGATCCCAGGCGTCGATGGTCAAGACCTGATCGGCAGGACAGGCGGCTACGCGGTCGGGAACTGGATGGTGTTCAGTCTCATGCCGACCCCATTCGATTGATCGCGTCGCTTGCGGCACGCTGCGACGCAAGGAGGTTTGCGACCTGGTTTAGCAGCCGTGTCCGCTGCATGTCTGTTACCTATCTCCCCGACCGCTCATTGGACCAACTCCAGAGATTGGGCTCTATCGCTCAGCCAATACGAAACCGGCATTGGCTGATGCCACAACCGAGACGAACACAAATGGCTCGGTACCTGTATTTCGCGCCCCGTGCACTTGGCCCGGTCTTGCCACGGCTATCTCACCTTCCCTGAGGGCACGAACAATCCCATTGCCCTGAAAGTAATCAGCCATTCCCGACAAAACAGTCCACGTGTCTTGGCCGTGAGGATGAATGTGAGCCGCAATTTCCTGCCCGGGATGGACATGCCAAACCACGATAATTGAGTCTCGGGTTTCAAGCACAACGGAACGAATAGGCTCGCCTTCGGACGGCTGAACATACTCGGCTACAGAAAATATTCTCGATTCAACAGTCATCGGAGATCCCTCTTTCACAGTGCCCCCAGACAGGCTGGATATGAGTTCTAACTCGAATTTGAACGGGAGGCTGGTCGTGCGGTCGTGCAGTTGCCGATGAGCGTGTCGGCTGCTGCCTCCTTGCCCACCAGCGAACTCACGTCCGTTGCGGCCATCCAGAAGGTCTTGCCCGAGCGCGGCTCATAGGTCGCGGGATCGAACACGCCAGAGGGGCCGAACATCGGCGGCTTGATTGGTCATGGCTCCATGCCTTTGTCGTTACGGTCTTCATCGTCGGCATCCTGACGCACGGCGGGCAATTGCTGGAGCAACGCCGGCAGCCATTCCTGTACCGTCTCCCACACCACATCGAGGTTGATGTCGAAATAGCCGTGAGCCATGCGATTACGCATATTGCGCATGCTGCGCCACGGCACGTCGGCATGCGCCTGGGTGAACTCGACGTAGCCATCCATCACCTTTGTGGCCGCCTCGCCGATGACGATCAGGCTCATGATGACGGCCTGCTGGGTGCGCTTGTCGGCCAAGAAGTCGTCCTTGGCCATCCCTTCCACGAAGCTGCGCGCATCGGTTGCGGCCTGCTGAATGTGGTCGAGGTAATCGGGCAGGCGGTTCTCGCTCATATCGGTTGCGCCTCCGCGAGCACCTTGGCCCGGAACTTCGGCGGCAGGTCGCCGGGAGTCAGCAGATCGACGTCAACGCCGAGCAGCGATTTCAGTTCTTCTTCCAAATCGCCCAAGTCCAACAACGTGGCACCGGGCAGCGCATCGACCAACAGGTCGAGGTCGCTGCCATCCCGGTCGGTGCCATGCAGCACCGAGCCGAAGACGCGCGGGTTCGCGGCGCGAAAGCGGCCTACCGCTTCACGCACTGCGCTTCGCTTCATGTCAAGCACAACAGACGGTCGCATGCGCATCCTTTCTTATCGAAACTCGTTGAGATGATATGCAATCAAGAATAGAATTTCAAGAACTATTTTCGAGAATCGCAATGCCTTGATTCCCGTGCCGCGGTTGCCTTGGCGGGCTTGTCACAAACCTACGTTTTCAAGAAGAAGGAAACCGCATGCCCCGCCGTTCGATCCTCTCCGCCGCCGAGCGCGAAAGCCTGCTGGCGTTGCCGGACACCAAGGATGAGTTGATCCGTCACTACACGTTCAGCGAAAGCGACCTCTCCATCATCCGGCAGCGGCGCGGCCCGGCCAATCGGCTGGGCTTCGCGGTGCAGCTCTGCTACCTGCGCTTTCCCGGCGTCATCCTTGGCGCTGATGAGCCACCGTTCCCGCCATTGCTGAGACTGGTCGCCAACCAGCTCAAGGTCGGCATCGAAAGCTGGGACGAGTACGGGCAGCGTGAGCAGACCCGACGCGAGCACCTGGTCGAGCTGCAAACGGTGTTCGGCTTCCAGCCGTTCACGATTGGCCACTACCGGCAGGCTGTCCAGTTGCTGACCGAGCTGGCCATGCAAACCGACAAGGGCATCGTGCTGGCCAGAGCCTTGATCGAGCACCTGCGGCGGCAGTCGGTCATTGTGCCCGCCCTCAACGCCGTCGAGCGGGCGAGCGCCGAAGCGATTACCCGCGCCAACCGGCGTCTCTACGACGCCTTGGCTGAGCCGCTGACGGACGTGCATCGCCGTCGCCTCGACGATCTGCTCAAGCGCCGCGACAACGGCAAGACGACGTGGCTGGCCTGGCTGCGGCAATCCCCGGTCAAACCGAACTCGCGGCACATGCTGGAACACATCGAACGCCTCAAGGCGTGGCAGGCGCTCGACCTGCCCTCCGGCATCGAGCGGCTGGTTCACCAGAACCGGCTGCTCAAGATCGCCCGCGAGGGCGGCCAGATGACGCCCGCCGACCTGGCGAAGTTCGAGCCGCAGCGGCGTTACGCGACCCTGGTGGCGCTCGCCATCGAGGGCATGGCCACCGTCACCGACGAAATCATCGACCTGCACGACCGCATCCTGGGCAAGCTGTTCAACGCCGCCAAGAACAAGCATCAGCAGCAATTCCAGGCGTCCGGCAAGGCGATCAACGCCAAGGTGCGGTTGTTCGGCCGCATCGGCCAGGCGCTGATCGAGGCCAAGCAGGCGGGCCGCGATCCGTTCGCCGCCATCGAGGCCGTCATGTCCTGGGATGCCTTCGCCGAGAGCGTCACCGAAGCGCAGAAGCTTGCGCAGCCCGAGGACTTCGATTTCCTGCACCGCATCGGCGAAAGCTACGCCACGCTGCGCCGCTACGCGCCGGAATTCCTTGCCGTGCTCAAGCTGCGGGCCGCTCCCGCCGCGAAGGACGTGCTCGACGCCATCGAGGTGCTGCGCGGCATGAACAGCGACAACGCCCGCAAGGTGCCCGCCGACGCGCCGACCGAGTTCATCAAGCCGCGCTGGCAGAAGCTGGTCATGACCGACACCGGCATCGACCGGCGCTACTACGAACTGTGCGCGCTGTCGGAGATGAAGAACGCGTTGCGTTCCGGCGACATCTGGGTGCAGGGGTCGCGCCAGTTCAAGGACTTCGAGGACTACCTGGTGCCGCCCGCGAAATTCGCCAGCCTCAAGCAGGCCAGCGAATTGCCGCTGGCCGTGGCCACCGACTGCAACCGGTACCTGAACGACCGGCTGACGCTGCTGGAAACACAGCTTGCCACCGTCAACCGTATGGCGACGGCCAACGAGCTGCCGGACGCCATCATCACCGAGTCAGGCTTGAAGATCACGCCGCTCGACGCGGCGGTACCCGACACCGCCCAAGCGCTGATCGACCAGACGGCAATGATCCTGCCGCACGTCAAGATCACCGAACTGCTGCTGGAGGTGGACGAATGGACGGGCTTCACTCGGCATTTCGCGCATCTGAAATCGGGCGACCCGGCCAAAGACAAGAACCTGTTGCTGACCACGATCCTCGCCGACGCGATCAACCTGGGCCTGACCAAGATGGCGGAGTCTTGCCCCGGCACGACCTACGCCAAGCTGGCTTGGCTGCAAGCCTGGCACATCCGCGACGAAACCTACGGGGCGGCGCTGGCCGATCTGGTCAACGCACAGTTCCGCCATCCCTTCGCCGAGCACTGGGGCGACGGCACCACCTCATCGTCGGACGGCCAGAACTTCCGCACCGGCAGCAAGGCCGAGAGCACCGGCCACATCAACCCGAAATACGGGAGCAGCCCAGGGCGGACGTTCTACACCCACATTTCTGACCAGTACGCGCCATTTCACACCAAGGTCGTGAACGTCGGCGTGCGCGATTCGACCTACGTGCTCGACGGCCTGCTGTACCACGAGTCCGACTTGCGGATCGAGGAGCATTACACCGACACGGCGGGCTTCACCGATCACGTCTTCGCCCTGATGCACCTCCTGGGCTTCCGCTTCGCGCCGCGCATCCGCGACCTGGGCGACACCAAGCTCTACATCCCGAAGGGCGACGCCGCCTATGACGCGCTGAAACCCATGATCGGCGGCACGCTCAACATCAAGCACGTCCGCGCCCATTGGGACGAAATCCTGCGGCTGGCCACCTCGATCAAGCAGGGCACGGTGACGGCCTCCCTGATGCTCCGAAAGCTCGGCAGCTACCCACGCCAGAACGGCCTGGCCGTGGCGCTCCGCGAGCTGGGCCGCATCGAGCGCACGCTGTTCATCCTGGACTGGCTGCAAAGCGTGGAACTGCGCCGCCGCGTGCATGCCGGCCTGAACAAGGGCGAGGCGCGCAATGCGCTGGCCAGGGCAGTGTTTTTCAACCGCCTGGGTGAAATCCGCGACCGCAGTTTCGAGCAGCAGCGCTACCGGGCTAGCGGCCTCAATCTGGTAACGGCTGCCGTCGTGTTGTGGAACACGGTCTATCTGGAACGGGCTGCGCACGCGCTGCGTGGCAACGGCCATGCCGTTGATGACGCGCTGTTGCAGTACCTGTCGCCGCTCGGTTGGGAGCACATCAACCTCACCGGCGATTACCTCTGGCGCAGCAGCGCCAAGATCGGCGCGGGCAAGTTCAGGCCGCTACGACCGCTGCAACCGGCTTAGCGTGCTTTATTTTCCGTTTTCTGAGGCGACCCCTACTGGCCTATGCGGATTGTTTTTTATCCGTCTAGTCTGAGCTGTTTTTATCCGTCGCTAGGGTAAAAAGTAATCTGCGTAGGCGGATTGTTTTTTATCTTTCGGCGGATGGCTGCATATCCTGTGTATGGATAGGCCGTTATCAGCCCATCCGTTTTTGTGGCTAACTGCGAAAAATCCTTATTTT
>JAUPVD010000097.1 GCA_030917225.1 Pseudomonadota bacterium | reverse complement strand
TGTCTGGCTCCTGATCTGCGAGCACCTCAAACGCACATTGACCGGGATTGCCCCGCCTCCAACGGTCGGATTTCTCCAAAATAATGCTGACGGAATGGGGTAACTACGGTTTTTAGGATAACTCACCAGATCGGCAAAACCGGGCAGATGTTCATCCACCTGACCGATCAGCTGCTCGGCAATCTGCCGCTTCAGGGCTTCGTAATCCTCGCCACGCTTTTTCCACTGCCCTTCGGCCCATTGCTTGAACGGCTCGTACGCAGCAAAGGTGATGATATCGGCGGTATGGCCCCTGGCATGAGCCTTCGGGTTTTTCAGCGACGGAAACGACAGGTAATAACCGTGGCCGAGTTTGCCGCTGGTCAGCGCGGCATCGTGATCGTAGCCACCGTAAACCCAGTGGTTTTCGCCTTTGACTCCCAGCGTTGCCGGTGAGTCCTTCAGCCCGAGATAGACACACACCGCACTGACGCCATTCGACTGTGCCTGCAGTTCGGCACGGAACGGAATCGGCACGCCAGCCGGCAAGAGTTTGTTGTAGGTCACATCGGCACCGGCTCCGGAAACGATCAGTGGCGCGCGGAACTCATGCGGCGGCAGATGTGGCTTGATGGTGTTGTGGCAACGCACACCCACCGCGGCCCCCCGTTCGACCAGGATTTCGTCCACCGTCTGCGCCGCCAGCACCACGCCGCCAGCGCGTTCGATGATCGGCGCCATCGCCTCAGCAATCCGTTTGGCGCCGCCGACCGGATACCAGCCGCCGCGCCAGTAATGGACCTCCACCAGCGCGTGCATGCCAAACGCCGCCTGGCTCGGCGGCAAGCCGTAGTCGCCCCATTGCGAGGCCAGCAGCGCCTTCAGCTGCGGGCTGCGGAAATGGCGATCGAGATAGGCGCCCAGTGTCATACATGCCACCCGGCCGGCACTGCGCACGGCAAAACGCAGTGGCAACCGCGCCAGCGGCGGCATCGCATCGACCAGATGGGCGGCACCGTACCAATTGACAGCGCTGCGCAGATCGGTGAAATACTGCTCGATTGCCGCCCGCTCCAGCGGAAACATCTCGATCAGGCGGCGCTTGTATTCCCGCGGGTTGGATGGCACCGAAAACTCGAAATCCGGATAGACATAACGCTGGAACTCGGGTGGCATCGGCTGCCACTGCAGTTGCCCCTCGGTCAGGTAGTCGAACAGGCGCCGGCCCATCCCGTTCCCCATATCGCCGATATAGTGGATGCCGACGTCGAACTCGAAACGCCCGCGCCGCTTGAATGCATGCGTCTGGCCGCCGATGGTGAAATGCTGCTCCAGTACCAGCACACGTTTGTGCTGCAACTTGGCCAGCAATACCGCGGTAGTCAGCGAGCCGATACCGGAACCGATAACAATTGCGTCGAACGGGCCCTGCGGTAAGTCTTTCATACCCCCTCCAAATGTAATCAATGTTTACATTGGATCATGCCGAGGCCACTTTGGGCCGTCAAGCCGAATGTAACCATTGATCACATACGCCGTGCCGGCTATAGTGCCGGCATGAGCAGCACGCCTTCTTCCTACCATCATGGCGACCTGCGCAACGCCTTGCTGGACGCCGCATTGCGCCATATCGAGCAACATCGCGAAATCAGCTTCACCCTGCGCGAACTGGCGAAAGCACTGGGTGTCAGTGCCGCCGCGCCGTTTCGTCATTTCTCCAGCAAACGTCTGCTGCTGGCAGCACTGGCCGAAGCTGGCTACCTGCTGCTGAACGAGCGTTTCACCGAGCTGGATACCAAGTCCGCCGCCCAGCCGGTCATATGCCTGCAACGCAAAGGCGTGGCTTATGTCGAGTTTGCCGTTACCCACCAGGCCTATTTTCTGGCGATGAGCCATCCGGAGCTGGCCGACCGCAGCGACCTCCCCGAGCTGGATGCCGCCCGCAACGCGGTTTTCACCAGCATGCGGCATAGTGTCACCGCCTGTGCCGAACAGGGGCTGCTGGCGCCCTACGGCCCCACTGCGGCAACATTGACCGCCTGGTCGGCAGTACATGGGCTGGCGGTGTTGCTGATCGACGGCCAACTGCAGGAACTGGGTTTCGACAGCGAACTGCCAACCGCCACCCATGCGGCGGAGCTGGTCACTACCGCTTGCGGCTTCGGCTTTCTGCAACATCGCTAGGTTCTGTTGACGTTTGTTTCACGACTGCGGCGAAACAAACGTCAACAGAACCTAAGCCCGGTCGGGCGCTGAATGCCAGGTAGCATCGCGCCCATCATGCCCGCCAACCGACTCCCTGCACACGCTGCGGCCGTAGCCGCAGGCTGAAGTTCTGCTTCCATCCGGCTCACTTCATGCGATCATTACACCCTTGATAACCAGAACGGGTGCAACAACCGCTATGCGGTACCTTGTTGGCGTTGGAAGTCGACGGCCACAGCAGTTGAGCCAAGCATGTCATGAAAGTTGAAAGCCCCTTACAGTTCAGCCAGATCGGGCCGGAAGCCCCCCCCAGCCCAATCGCCATTCCCGACAATCTGATATTAGGCCTGCAGGTCATCGGCCCGCTGCCGAGCGACTTTGCTTATGCGGGGCCATTGCAGCGTATTGACGCGCCGATGCTCGACGCAACGGGAACGCTGCAGGAAATCTGGTATGGCGACCATCCCTGCCGGCAACACCGCTTCCAGAACATTACCTTCCGTCGCAACGAAGCGCTGTTGTTCGGCGTGATCGAAATTGACGAAAGCCAGCTGGGACTCGGCACAGCGGAATCGTCGCTACAGCTCGCCGCCGAACAAGCCTACCGGCAGATATTTGCGTTATTGGCGGCGGAAGGTTTCCCCTATCTGTGGCGCACCTGGAACTACCTGCCGCGAATTCACGAGGAGGAATGCGGGCTGGAGCGGTATCGGCAGTTCAATATCGGCCGTCACCAGGCGTTTGTCGCGTTCGAACGGCCTGTCGACAGCAGCCCGGTAGCCTGTGCGCTCGGCGTACGGCAAGGGCCGCTGTCGATTGCCTTCATGGCCGGTCGGGCGCCATCCACCCAGATCGAAAACCCGCGCCAGGTCAGCGCATTTGCCTACCCGGCGGAGTACGGCCCGCGCAGCCCCACTTTTACCCGTGCCGCCACCGTGGCCAATGGCGACAACGAAGTCCTGTTCATTTCCGGCACCGCCAGCATTGTCGGCCACGCGACGCTGCACCATGGCGACGTAGTCGCGCAGACCAAGGAAACCGTCGCCAACCTGGCCGCGCTCGTCTCCCAGGCCAACCAGGATCACCCGGCAACGCCCTATACCCTGCACGACCTGATCTATCGCGTATATGTCCGCCACGCACAGGACTACCCGCGGGTGCGCGCGACGCTGGAACAACTGGTCGGCAACGGGATAAACGCGGCCTACTTGCAAGCCGACGTGTGCCGCAGCGACCTGCTGGTCGAAATCGAAGCCCTGGCATTCAAGCCGATGCGGTGGGGAGTGACATGAACGTATGGCGGCTGGTGCCGATCGCTGCGGCCTGTTGCGGCGGCCTGGCCAACGCGGCCGGGCAGGTGCCGTTGTGGGAAGCCGGCATCGGCGTGGCGGCAATCACCCTGCCCGCCTATCGCGGAGCCGACAAAGTCCATCAGTTTGTATTGCCGCTCCCGTATTTCATTTACCGCGGCGATTTTTTCAAGGCTGATCGCCAGGGCGTACGTGGTCAGCTGTTCGACAGCGACCGGGTCGATCTGACCGTCAGCGCTTCGGCCTCGCCGCCAACCAAAAGCGACGACGTCGCCGCGCGGGCCGATATGCCGAATCTGCAGCCGACGCTGGAACTGGGTTTGCAGACCGATATCACCTTGTGGCGCGGCAACGGTGCCATACCGTTCGTGAAATTGCGCCTGCCGCTGCGCGAAGCCTTCACGATCACGGCACCACGGCGCGATGTCGGCGCCATTTTTTCGCCCAATCTGAATGCCGATGTCAACGATGCGTTCGGCCTGCCGGGGTGGACGCTCGGCGTCGTTACCGGCCCGGTTTTTGCCACCAAACGGCAGAACGCCTATTTCTACAGCGTGGCACCGCAATACGCTACAGCCAGCCGGCCGGCCTACGATGCCAAAGGGGGGTACGGGGGAATGCAGCTGTTGCTGTCGCTGTCGAAGCGCTTCAACAACACCTGGGTGGGGGCCTATCTACGGCAGGATACGCTGCGCGGCGCGGTGTACGCCGACAGCCCGCTGGTTGCACAACACAGCTACACCTCGGCCGGTTTTGCCGTTTCCTGGATTTTCGGCCGTTCGGATACGCTGGTAGAAGCCCAGCCCTGAGAACCAGGGAAGCCCCGCCTTCAGGCCGGTACGGCAAACAGCTGTTCGCGCGGCGCGTAGGCAATCACCACATCCAGCTTGGCCACCTCGACATCGGCCACCTCGATCCGGGCATTCACCTGCACCAGCACCGGAGCCATCTGCCGGCAATGGATATGGAAGGAGACATCGGTATCGGGCAATACCGGCCCCTTGAACCAGCAATTGCGCACGCCTGCCAACACCCCGACCGAATCCGACGGCAGCGTCTTGACGTACGGGTCGCCGCGCAACAGGCCAGCACCTGCCAGCTGCGCCATCGCCTCGATCAGCATCACCCCGGGAACGATCGGCATGCCGGGAAAATGCCCCTCAATGATCGGGTTATCCAGCGACCAGCGCGCCGTACCGCGGTAATCGTGTGGCGTGTCGATAGTCAACTGCTGGCAGGCCGAAATCGCACCGCGATGCGGAATCAGCGCCTCGATGCCTACCCGGTCGAGCACGATCGGATAGTGGTAGCCGGCGTCGCTCATGCCCGATACCGGCGCGCCACCAGCGACACATTGCTGCCGCCGAAAGCAAACGAGTTGGACATCACCGCTTCGACCCCGACATTGCGCCGCGCGGTCAGCGGCACAAAATCCAGATCGCAGCGTGGATCGGGGACTTCCAGCGTCGCCGTCGGCGGCAGTGCGCCCTGCTCCAGCGCCATCACGCTGATGGCGAATTCGAGAATACCGCTGGCGCCGATCAGGTGGCCATGCATCGACTTGGTCGAGCTGACGGCAAGGCCGTCAGCGGCATCGCCGAATACCGTACGGATCGATTGCGTTTCCACCACATCGCCGGCATCGGTAGCGGTGCCATGGGCGTTGAGATATTGAATCTGCGCCGGCTGCATGTCGGCATCGGCAAGCGCCTGCCGCATTGCCCGTACCTGCTCGGCGCTGGATGGCGCAGTCAGGTGATCGGCATCGCTGCTGCAGCCGTAACCGCACAATTCGCTCAGCGCCTGCCGCGACCGTGCGCGGGCACGCGCTTCACTTTCCAGCACGATGGCGGCTGCGCCCTCGCCGAGCACGAAGCCGTTGCGATCCTTGGAAAATGGCCGGCAACTGCGTGCCGGATCGGTAACATTCGGCCTGGCCATCACCCGCAACGCATTCCACGCCATCAGCGCTCCCGGTGTCAGCATCGCTTCGGTGCCGAGCACCACCGCGGCGTCGAGATAACCATCGCGAATCGCGCGGAACGCCTCGCCCAGCGCCACTGCCGACGATGCGCAAGCGACCGAATAGGTATTGCTCGGGCCATTCAGACCATAGCGCATCGACACCAGCGCAGCCGGCGCGTTGGCCATCATGCGCGGCACCGATAACGGATGCATCACGGTGGGGTTGCGCCCGGGTTGGGAGGTATCGTGCAGCAGGGTGTAGAAACGTTCGTACAGGGAATCGACGGTTTGTGCGCCCCCGAAACCAACACCGGCGTAAACGCCGAAACGGTGCGCGTCTTCCGGCTTGCCGCTGATGCCGGCTTCGGTCATCGCCTCGTGTGCAGCTACCAGCGCCAACTGGGTGGCGCGGTCGAGCGCGGCGTATTTGCTGTCGAGCAGCTGCTCCGGATTGGCGGCGGCGGGAGCCACCACCACATGCGGCAACCATTTGGCAACTTCCGGCGCTGCGGCACGGATGGCGCAATTACCGGCCAGCGCCGCCGCAAAAGTCTGGTGCCGATCAGCCCCGAGCGGGCTGATGGCTCCCATTCCGGTGATCAGAACCTTGGCCAAATCAGCGGCCCGATTCCAGGGTCAGCGCAGGCAGTACACCGTTGTTGTTGGCGCGGATCTGCGATTCGATATCGGCGAGCATGTCGGCAAAGCTCATGTCCAGATAGCGCATCGGGTCGTTCAGCTGAAAGCCGCAGCGGTCTTCGACTTCGAACAGCATTTCCACCATGTCGAGCGAATCCAGGCCGAAGTCGGAGACTTGCAGCTTGGGCTGGTCGAACTTGGCGGGGTCGATATGCTTGGCGTTTACAAGATAGGTTTTGACGATTTCTTCTAACATGAGGCGATGTCTTTTTGTTACATGGTTTCACTGCACAAGCGCGGATTATACACTAGAATCACGGGCGGCCAGCCAGCCCAGGGGTTCCGAATTTTCCCGGTTGGCCGCCAAGTAGCGGCGCGCTCGCGGCGGCCGTCAGAACAATTTCCGTAGCAACTGCCGGACAGTGCCCGAGATCGGTACTGCCGGCGCGTAGGTGTCCACATTGAATCGCTGTATCCGCATCGTCCAGATCCTGCTGTATTACTTCAATCTGATCGGACTGGGTGCCCTGCTGCTGGCGGCAACGCTTGCCGCACTTCCCTTGCTGCTGGCCCCCAGACAGCTGCGCCAACCGGTAGTGCAATTCGGCATCAGTGCCGTGTGCTGGCTACTGCTCGCCAGCCTTTCCGCCTGCCGCCTGATGTATTTCGACCTGCGCGCGCTCGACCAGCTGAACCGGCGCCGCCGCCTGCTGCTGGTCCCGAATCACCCGAGCCTGATCGACGCGTTTCTGGTGCTGTCGCGCGTGCCGCGCGCGATCTGCCTGATGAAAGCCAGCATCAGTACCAATATTTTCCTCGGCGCCGGCGCCCATCTGGCCGGCTACGTCTCCAACCGCGACCCGCACGGAATGTTCCGCGCCGCGATCGATGCCGTCGAACGCGGCAATCTGCTGATGATTTTCCCCGAGGGAACGCGCACCACGCGCCAGCCGGTCAGCCCGATGCTCGGCTCGGTCGGACTGATTGCCCGCAAAGCCGGGGCACCGCTGCAGACAATCCTGATCACCACCAATTCGCCGTATCTGAGCAAGGGCTGGAAAATCTGGCGCCCGCCGCAGTTTCCGGTGTATTACCGCGCCGAGCTCGGGCGCTGTATCGAGGCCGAAGCCACCGCGTCGGCCACCGCAGCCAGCCTGCAGCAATACTTCGAGCAAGCGCTGAAGCTTTCGATCGACCCGGCAATGACGCTTTGAGTTCAAGCACATCGTCATGGCGATTGTTGACCGCGGCCGGGCGAATCGGCTACGCTTGCGCGGTTTTGCCGGCGTTTTTTCCGTAGTTTGCCGCACGCCAGCGCCACCCGCAGTGAAGCCATGAACCAAGCCTCATCCACCCATCTGGTACTGATTCCCAGCTACAACCCCGGCCCCAAGGTGTTGGACACGGTGCGCGCCGCGCGCCGGCAGTGGAACCCGGTCTGGGTAGTGGTCGACGGCAGCACCGACGGCACCGAGCGGCAACTGGCAGAGCTGGCACGACAGGACTCCGGCCTGCGTGTGCTGCTACTGCCGCAGAACAGCGGCAAGGGCGCAGCAGTGTTGCACGGGCTGGATGAAGCCGCCCGACTGGGCTTCACCCACGCACTGTGCATGGACTCCGACGGCCAGCATCCGGCAACGCAGATTCCCGAATTCATGGCCAGTTCGCAGGCCAACCCCGACGCAATGGTGCTGGGCCTGCCGGTATTCGATGCCAGTGCGCCGGCATTGCGCGTCAAGGGACGCAGGATTTCCAACTGGTGGGCCAATCTGGAAACCCTGTGGATGGGCATCGGCGATTCGCTGTTCGGCTTCCGCGTCTATCCGGTCGAACCGTTACGCAAAGTAATGCACGGCCAGCGCTGGATGCGCCGTTTCGATTTCGACCCGGAGGCGGTGGTACGGCTGTGCTGGCGCGGCACCCGGCCGGTCAACCTGCCGTCGCCGGTGCGTTATTTCCGACCCGATGAGGGTGGCGTGTCGCATTTCAACTACTGGCGCGACAACCGCCTGCTGACCTGGATGCACATCCGGCTGATGACCGGTTTCGTACTGCGGCTGCCACGACTGATTTACCAACGACTTGCCACACCCGGCAACGGAGAACCCCGATGACCGAAACCAAGCGAGCCCACGACGCCCGAGCGCCGCATGTTCCGCTGACGAATTATTACCCGGACGAACCGTCGCGCGCCGGCTTCGTCAAGGAAATGTTCGACACCACCTCCGTCGATTACGACCGGATGGAAAAAGTGCTGAGTTTCGGCACCGGCAAATGGTATCGCGGTCAGGCGCTGCAACGTGCCGGCCTCAAACCGGGAATGCGGGTGCTGGACGTCGGCGTCGGCACCGGCCTGGTCGCCAGCGAGGCCGCCAGGATTGTCGGCCAGCCGGAGCTGGTGTGCGGTGTCGACCCGAGCAGCAGTATGATGGAAACGGCCAAAGTGCCGGCCGGCGTGCAACTGGTCAACGGCACCGCCGAATCCATCCCGTTCCCCGATGCGCATTTCGACTTTCTCAGCATGGGTTACGCCTTGCGCCATATCGGCGATCTGCGCCAGGCATTCCGCGAATTCCACCGCGTATTGAAACCGGGCGGCAAGATCTGCCTGCTGGAAATCACCTGCCCCGAATCGGGCTGGGGCAAGCTACTGCTGAAGATTTATATGAAAGGCTGGGTACCGCTGCTGGCGCCGTTCATCGGCAATCGCCGCAACACCGCCCGGCTATGGCGTTATTACTGGGATACCATCGAAGCCTGCCTGCCGCCGGCGCAAATCGTTGCCGAGCTGGAAGCCGCCGGCTTCAAACGCGCCCGTCGTTATATCGACGTGCGTACCATGAGCATCTTCGCCGAATTCCAGGCGGAAAAAGCCTGACCGACCATGTCCGGCCCGGTAATGATCGGCCATCTGCTGCTGGAGAAACTGGCGCGGCGCGAGCAAATCCGCGTGCCGGAGGCCGATCTGATCATGCAGCAGCAGGACCAGATCGCCGCTTTCGCCGCCAGCGGCCGTGACCAGGGCATCCTCGCCTATATCTACCTGTTCCACGCGGTCATGGCCTTGCCGGTGATCCGCCCCGGCGATACGGTGCTGGACCTCGCCTGCGGGCCAGCCAACCAGTTGGCGCAAATGGCACAGCTGAACCCGGATACCCATTTCATCGGCGTCGACGCATCGCCCAACATGCTCGAACTGGCCCGTGGCACGTCGGCGAACGCCGGCCTGAGCAATGTCACCCTGCAGCCGGGCGATATCACCCGGCTCGCCGGCTTTGCCGATGCATCGGTCGACTGCGCGATCTGCACCATGTCGCTGCATCATCTGCCCGACACCGCGGCACTGGCCGCCACATTGCGCGAAATCGGCCGGGTGCTGAAGCCCGACGGCGGAATATATCTGGCCGACTTCGGCCGTCTGCGCCGCACCGCAACCCAGCGCTTCTTTGCCTACGACCGGCAGGAGCTGCAATCGCAGCAATTTACCGAAGACTTTCTCAATTCGATGCGCGCCGCGTTCAGCCCGGCCGAATTCCGCACCGCACTCGCCGCAAGCGGCCGGCAGATCGATTACTATGCCACGGCACTGGCGCCGTTCATGATGATTGGCCGCAGCCCGGCAAGGCGCACGCTCGACGACTCGCTGACGCAGCAGGTGCAACGAGCCTACGCCGGCCTGACGGCTGGCCAACGGCGCGACTTCAATAATTTCACCCGCTGGTTCAAGGCCGGAGGGCTGGAACTGCCCAGCCCAGTTCGTTAGCAAAACCGACGAATTTATTCCATTTCCAGCTCAATTGCGACGCGAAGGCAAGCCGTAGGCAGTGCTTGAGCACGGCAAGGCGTAGCCGACAAAGTCACAATTGATCTGGAAATGGAATCAGATCATGCCGCCATTGATGGAAATCACCTGCCCGGTGATATAGGCA
>JAUPVD010000096.1 GCA_030917225.1 Pseudomonadota bacterium | reverse complement strand
GATGTGCACTTCCCCGACCTGAAGAAGACACTGCTGCGCGAGGCGCTGGAGGTTTTCTTCGAACTGCGCGAAGTACCGGGGTTGAAGAAAAGCCGTCAACATCGGAACTGCTCGACTGGCTGAAACTGCTGCTGGCCGAGGACATTCCACCGGAAGCCCTGCGCGCCAAGGATCAGAAGGCGGCGATCCCGCCGCTGCATGGTGCACTGCTGAAGAACGAACAGGATGTGCACCTGTTCGAACGCCTGATCTTCATGGCCAGGCAGAACCGCTGAACTCCCGATGCCGGCCACCGCAACCACCCTGATCATCGTCCTGCTGCTTGCTGCGTGTGGCATCGCAGCCGGGCTGGTCTTCGGTCTGCGCCGGCGTCTGGTTGCAGAAGCCAGGGCGCGAAAGATAGCCGAGGAGCGATTGGCCAGTGTGCTTGAATACACGCCGGTCGCCATGTCGGTCGTCAGAAAAGACGGCACCGTCGAACACATCAACCACAATTTCCGCAAACTGTTCGGCTATGGCCCGGAGGAACTCCGCACTGTCGAAGACTGGTGGCCACGGGCCTATCCGGATCCGGAATACCGCGCCCAGGCCATCGCGATCGGACAGCAGATGGTCAGCGCATCGCGTGAGACCTGCAGTGAGTCCGAGCCGAAGGAAATGCGGGTCACCTGCCGTGACGGCACCGTCAAGGAAATCGAGTTCCACTATGTCGACCTCAACCGGATCGGCTTGTGGACGATGATCGACAACACCGACCACCACCGCACCGAGGAAGCAGCGCGTCTCGCCAATGACCATCTGCTCAGCCAGCTCAGCGAGATCGGCCGGCTGCAGGAAGCGCTGCGCGAGCAGGCCATGCGCGATCCACTGACAACGCTGTTCAACCGGCGTTATCTGGACGAAACGCTGGAGCGCGAAATCGCCCGCGCCATGCGCGAAGGCTATCCGCTCACGGTGATGATGCTCGACATCGATCATTTCAAGAAACTCAACGACACCTACGGCCACCTTGCCGGCGACGAAATGCTCAAGGTCACGGGCCAGATGTTTGCCAGCCACGCCCGGCTGGATGACGTGATCTGCCGATTCGGCGGCGAGGAGTTCGCTATCGTCCTGCCCAGGATGTCGCTGGAGACGGCCCGCCTGCGTGCCGAATCGTGGCGACAGGCGTTCGCCGAAACCACGGTCACCTTTGGCACCTTCTCATTGCAGGCCACGCTATCGGCAGGCATTTCCGCATTTCCCGAGCACGGCAAAACGCGTGACGAACTTCTGGAAGCGGCCGACCTGGCCCTCTACCGCGCCAAACGGAACGGCCGCAACCGCGTCGAACTCGCCAGCACGAAAATCAGCGACTGACCGCCACCATGCTGGTCGATTTTTTCCTGCACCTGAAATCGAACCGACTGCCTGTTTCCACCAAGGAATTCCTGACCCTGCTCGATGCCCTCGGAAAAGGCGTCATCAGTCACAGCCTCGACGATTTCTACATCCTCGCCCGCACCACGCTGATCAAGGACGAAGCCAACTTCGACAAATACGACCGCGCCTTCGGTGAGTACTTTCACGGCATCGAGAAACTGCCCGGCATGGAGACGCTGATTCCGGAGGAATGGCTGCGCCAGTCGATGAAGCGCCACCTGACACCGGAGGAGCAGGCCAAGCTGGAAAAGCTGGGCTGGGACAAGCTCATGGAAACCTTCAAGGAACGACTGGCCGAGCAGAAAGGGCGCCACGCCGGCGGCAGCAAATGGATAGGCACCGGCGGCACCTCGCCTTTCGGCCATGGCGGTACGCACCCGGAAGGTATCCGCGTTGGCGGCAAAAGCGAGAACCGTTCGGCCGTCAAGGTGTGGGAAAAGCGGGAGTTCCGCAACCTCGACGACACCGTCGAACTCGGCACGCGCAACATCAAGGTTGCCCTGCGCCGGCTGCGCCGCTTCGCCCGCGAAGGTGCCGCCGAGGAACTCGATCTCGACGGCACCATTGCCGGCACGGCGAAGAACGCCGGCTGGCTGGATCTGCACCTGCGGCCAGAACGCCACAACGCAGTCAAGGTACTGCTGGTCCTCGATGTCGGCGGTTCGATGGACGACCACATCCGCGTTTGTGAGGAATTATTTTCTGCCTGCCGCAGCGAGTTCAAGCACCTTGAGCACTACTACTTCCACAACTGCGTCTACGAAGGCGTCTGGAAGGACAACGCGCGGCGACACAACGAGCGCGTTCCCACGCACGATGTGCTGCACCGCTACGGCAACGACTACAAGCTGATCTTCGTCGGCGACGCGAGCATGAGCCCCTACGAACTACTGCACCCCGGTGGCGGCATCGAACACTGGAACGAAGAGCCGGGCGCCGTCTGGCTCGGCCGCCTGTTCGAGGCTTTCCCCCACGCCATCTGGCTCAACCCGGAGCCCGAGCATTACTGGCAATACCGGCAGTCGATTGCGCTCGTCCGCAACCTGATCGGCAGCCGCATGTACCCGCTGACACTGGAGGGGCTGGCGAACGGCATGCGGCAACTGAACAAGTAGATGAGGGTACCCATGCGGGCCAAGCAGGGGTAGACTGCTAGCTGCCATTCGCCAGAGAGCGCAGGCACAAAAACAGAGGAGGTGTTATGAGACGGGATTCAGTTTTCACGCGAACACGAACGCAGCGCCCACCGACACGAGGTGGTGCAACGCAGTACCTGTCTGCGGACGACGACCTGATTATGGTCATCGAGGATGAAGCCGATGACGTTTCCGGGTCGGCCGGCGAAAAAACACAGGAAGCCTGGCGCATCCTCATCGCCGACGACGATCACAGCGTTCATGAAGCAACTGTCGCAGCCCTCTCCGGCCAGCGCGTACACAATCGGCCGCTGGCCTTCATGCATGCCTACTCCGCAGCCGAAACCATCTCCCTGCTGGCCAGTTCGAACGCAGTGCATCTCGTGCTGCTCGATGTCGTCATGGAATCTCCGGATGCCGGCCTGCGCGCCGTCACCAACATTCGCGAAACGCTCGGCCTGCACGATCTGAAGATTATCATCCGCACCGGCCAGCCCGGCCACGCCCCGGAACAGGAAATTCGCCGCGAATACGCCATCGACGGCTACGCCAAAAAAGCTGAACTGACACGCAGCCTGCTGCGCGAGGTCATCGCCTCGGTGCTGCAAGCGCCGACCACCCCGACCGGCAACGCCCACTGATGTCAAATTCAGGTTCAGCCCGCCGCCGGAAACTGATGCTGGCCATGGCCGCCGCCGGCGCTTTCGGGCCGGCCGGAATATCCGGCCTGATCCGCGAGGCGCTGGCCGAAGGCGACAAGCCGATTGCACCCGGCATGCGCAAGATCACCGGCAGCGTTACGGTCAATGGCCAACCAGCTCGTGAAGGGCAGCTGGTGCGTGCCGGCGACACCATTGTCACTGGCCCGAAAAGCGAGGCCATCTACGTGATCGGCCAGGACGCCTACATGCAGCGCGAGAAAAGCACGATCAGCTTTGCTGCGGAAGCGGCAGCAAGCGTCATGCGCGTCATTACCGGCGGCATCCTGTCAGTGTTCGGCAAGGGGCAGAAGCGGCTCGAAGTGCCCACCGCCACCATCGGCATTCGCGGCACCGGCTGCTATATCGAAGCCAGCCCCAAGACGGTCTATTTCTGTCTGTGCTACGGCGTTGCGGAGGTTGCCCCGGCGGCGGACCCGAAGCAGGTCGAGCGCATCGAGACGACGCACCACGACCACCCGATCCTGATCCACAACGATTCGGCCATGCCGATGATGGCACCGGCATCGGTGATCAACCACACCGACCGCGAACTGCTCCTGCTTGAGAATCTGGTCGGCCGCTGGCCACCGTTCTACGGCAAGCCCGGCGCATCTGGCTACTGAGTGGCTACTGAGCCGGCTACTGATCGCCGGGCGGCGCTACCTTCACCACCTCTTCCAGCGTCGTCACGCCCTGCGCCACCTTGCTCGCACCTGAAATGCGCAGCGCCTTCATGCCCTCCCGATAAGCCTGTTCGCGCACCTTGGCGATCTCCGTCGTCGGCTGGATCAGTTTCTTGATTTCCGGGCTCATGAGCATGAGCTCATACAGGCCAACGCGGCCCGAATAACCCGTCATGCGGCATTCGAGGCAGCCCACCGGCTGATAGATCCTGGCCGGCTTGTTGGCCTTCCACGGAGCCACCAGCTGGGTCCATAGCGCCTCGTCTTCCGGACGCATCGTTGCTTCCTTCTTGCAATGCGGGCACAGCGTGCGCACCAGCCGCTGCGCCATGATGCCGAGCAGCGTCGAGTTGATCAGGTACGACGGCACGCCGAGATCGAGCAGGCGCGTAACCGCCGCCGGCGCATCGTTGGTATGCAGCGTGGACAGCACAAGGTGGCCGGTGAGCGCCGCCTGGATGGCCATGTCGGCCGTTTCCAGATCGCGGATTTCGCCGATCATGATGATGTCCGGGTCCTGCCGCATCAGCGAACGGACGCCTTCGGCAAACTCCAGGTCGATGCTGCGCTGCACCTGCATCTGGTTGAAGGCCGGCTCGATCATTTCGATCGGGTCTTCGATGGTGCACACGTTCACCTCGGGCGTCGCCAGCTGCTTCAGCGTCGAATAGAGCGTCGTCGTCTTGCCCGAACCGGTTGGGCCGGTAACGAGAATGATGCCGTTCGGCTGCGCGGTCATCGAGTGCCAGCGCTTCTGGTCGTCGTCGGTAAAGCCCAGCTCGCGGAAATCGCGCACCAGCACATCCGGGTCGAAAATCCGCATCACCAGTTTTTCGCCAAAAGCAGTCGGCAGCGTCGACAGCCGCAGCTCGATCTCCTGCCCTTCCGGCGTGCGCGTCTTGATGCGACCGTCCTGCGGCCGACGCTTTTCGATCACGTCCATGCGCCCGAGCAGCTTGATGCGACTGGTCATCGCCGTCGCCACCGCCATCGGTATCTGATAGACCTGATGCAGCACGCCGTCGATGCGGAAACGGACAATGCCCAGCTCGCGCCGTGGTTCGATGTGGATGTCCGAAGCGCGCTGCTCGAAGGCGTATTGCCACAGCCAGTCGACGATATTGACGATGTGCTGGTCATTGGCGTCAAACTGGCGATTGCTGCGGCCCAGGTCGATCAGTTGCTCGAAGGACGCCAGCCCACTGGTGTTACCGCCGGCCTTGGCTGCCGTCTTCACCGAGCGGGCCAGGTTGTAGAACTCGACAAGGTAGCGCGCGATGTCGGAAGGGTTGGCGATGACGCGGCGCACGTCTTTCTTCAGGATCGGCGCCAGTTCCTTTTCCCATTCGCGGATATACGGCTCGGCGGTGGCGATCACCACCTCCTTGGTCGTCACTTTCAGCGGCAGGATCTTGAAGCGCCCGGCATAGGCGCTGGACATGACATCGGTGACGATCGAGAAATCGACCTTGAGCGGGTCGATATGCACGTATTCCAGCCCCACCCTCGCCGCCAGCCACTCGGAGACATCTTCCAGTTGCAGGGGCTTGTTCGGCGGCAGCAGGTTGCGCCATTTCTGGTCCGCAATCAGCACCAGCGGGTGAATATCACCGCGATAGAGTCGGCGCTCGGCTACCAGCCGTTCCCCTTCCACCGCGTCGACCATGCCATCGGCAATCAGCCAACCCACCACTTCGGCCAGCGTCAAACGGTGTTCGTGCACAACCTGCGAAGTCATCCGGCATTCCTTGAAGGATCGATCGAGGCACTATACCGCCCGTGGCAGCGGCACTCAATGGCGCGCAGCGCATTCCCGCAACAAAGGTCTAGAATGAAACCATCATCAACCACCACGGAGACCTTCCATGAAAACAGGAATCGCCATCGTATCGCTCGCGGCTGCCTTGTTTGCGCTACCCGTCATGGCCCAGCCGGGTCCGGGGGGCGGCGCCGGCATGGGACCGGGCGGATCGGGTCAAGGTGCTGGCCCGGGAGCCGGACCGGGCGGAGGCAAGCGCCAGCCGATGGACTGCAGCAAATCGAAAAATCCGGAAGCCTGCACGGCTCATCAGGAAGCCCGCAAGAAGGCCATGGAGGCCTGCAAGGACAAG
>JAUPVD010000095.1 GCA_030917225.1 Pseudomonadota bacterium | reverse complement strand
GGGCAGGCGTGCCGATCAGCAGCGACACGGTCAGCACCGCCAGCGCATCGATTGATAAGTCGAACTGCAGGCCGAGCACCGGTGCCAGCAGTGCCAGCGGCAGACCGGAGACCAGCCAGTGCGCGAGTACCTTGCCGATGACCGTCAGCCCCAAGGGTTGCGGTGCCAGCACCAGCTGTTCCAGCGTGCCGTCGCGGAAATCGTCGGCAAAGAGGCGCGGCAGCGAGAGCATGGTGGCCAGCAGCGCCCCCACCCAAAGCACGCCCGGCGCCAGCTTCCTGAGCAGGTCGGGTTCCGGCCCGATGCCCAGCGGAAAGAGGCTGGCGACGATGATGAAAAAGAACAGCACCGAGACGATGTCGGCCTGCCGGCGCATGGCCAGCTTCAAATCGCGCGCCGTGACGGCGGTAATCGTGCCGATCATGAGAGCGTCAATTCCCGCACTTGCCCGGCCGGAATTTCCACTGTCTGGTGCGTCGTCAGCACCGCCATGCCGCCGCGCTGCAGGTGTGCACCGATCAGTCCAGCGAGCCAGGCGACTGCTGCTACGTCGAGTGCCACAAACGGTTCATCGAGCACCCACAGGGCGCGCTTTTCATGCACCAGTCGCGACAGCGCCACGCGACGCTTCTGCCCCTGCGACAGGTATTTGCAGGCCAGGTCCTCGCGCCCGAGCAGGCCAACGGCTTCCAGCGCATCCAGTGCTTCATCCTCGGATAGTGTTTCGCCAGCCAGTCTGGCCGAAGCGGTCAGGTTTTCCAGTGGCGTCAGCTCTTCCTTGATCGCGTTGAGGTGGCCGAGGTAGCAAAGCTCCTCGCGAAATTCTTCGCCCAGTGCACCAATCGTTTCACCCTTCCAGCGGATCTCGCCGGCGACCGGGTGCGTCAGGCCGCAGATCATGCGCAGCAGCGTTGTCTTGCCGGAACCGTTCCTGCCCTGCAGGAACAGCATCTCGCCGCCTTCGAGGCGAAAGCCGACGCCTGCGAACAGGCGGCGTTCGCCGCGTACGCATTCCAGGTTGGAGGCTTCGAGCATGCAGATTCCGGGGAGGTGAGGCAGGACGCTATTCTGAAGGCGCAAGTTTAGTCGCAGATTGACCAGAATCAAAATCGCCGCAAAGACTATTGCCTATTGTTTGTTCTTTCATATGAGGGGTTTATCCGTGGATCAGGGGGGGGTTCTGCTGACCGTTGGCTGGGCTGGCGAGCAGATCGTATCGGCGCGTGTCGACTGCCGGCGGCCGCAGGCCGCAAAGTTGCTCGAAGGGCGCCCGGTGGCCGAGGCCGTTGCGCTGGCGCCGAAACTGTTCAGTCTGTGTGGCTGCGCGCAGGGTGCCGCTGCCCGGCTGGCTGCTGCTGCCGCGCAGGGTGAGCGTCTTGCCGTCGATAGCCTGTGCCGCGAGGTGGCGCAGGAAGCCATCGGCGAGCACCTCTGGCGCCTGCTGCTCGATTGGCCGCCGCTTCTTGGCCTGGCGTCCGGCAAGGACGAGTTCCTGCACTGGCGCAAGCGCTTGCTTTCGGCCAAAACGCAGCAGGACAGCGAAGCGGTGGCACACGACCTGATTCGCTGGCTGCCGTCCCTGGATGATTTTTCCGTATCTGAGCGAGCCGTTCTGGCGCCAGCGCAGCTCTTGCCGTGGCGGGATGCGGCGGCCTGGGCAGCGAGCGGCATCACCTCCGCATTCGCCGTCGCGCCTGTGCTGGCAGGGAGTCCGGCTGAAACCGGTGCCTTGGCGCGGCGTTCTGCCTTGCCGGCCGTGGCGGCACTGCTGGCCGATGGCCGACGGGTGGCTGCCCGGCTGGCCGCGCGGCGGGCGGATGTCGAATTTCTCGCCCAGGGGCTACTTGAGCCGTCGCTGCTGGCTGGCTGGCTCGACAGCGCGCCAGCCGGAGAGGGTGTCGGTCTGGCGCGCGTCGAAACCGCACGCGGGCTGCTGCTGCATCTGATGCAGGTCAAGGACGGCCGGGTGGAGGCCTATGTTATCGTGGCCCCGACGGAATGGAATTTTCATCCGCAGGGCGCCTTCGTCGGCGAACTGGTCGGGAAAAACGCGGCTACTCGCGAACGGGCAGCCGCCCTGGCCGGGCATCTGGCGCTCGCGCTCGACCCCTGCGTCAATTACGAGGTGAGGGTCGAGGATGCATGAAATGTCGCTGGCCGAGGGAGTCGTCCAGATCATCGAGGACGCCGCCCGCGAGCAAGGATTCAGTAAGGTCAAGACGGTATTCTTGGAAATCGGCTGGCTATCGTCGGTCGAACCGGATGCCATGACCTTCTGCTTCGATGCCGTGTCGCGCGGCACCGTGGCCGATGGCGCCAAGCTTGAAATCATCGATGTACCGGGGGCTGGGCAGTGCCTGTCCTGCGGCAAGACGGTGGAGATCAGCGCCGTCTTCGATCCCTGTCCGGAATGTGGTGGTTATCCGGTGAATCCGACGGCAGGAACCGAAATGAGAGTCAGAGAACTCGAAGTCGACTAGAACGAGACAGCAGCAACCAAGCAGCACTCTGGAGGAGAGAGACATGTGTACCACTTGCGGATGCGCCGCCGGCGAAACGCGTATCGAGGGCGAAGCCGTTCACGAACACAGCCATGGAGAAAGTGGCCACTGGCACGTGCATGAAGACGGTACGGCACACAGTCACGGACACGCTCATGATGCAGCGCATGCCCATGCGCACGATGAACATGCCCACTCGCACACCCATGCCGATGGCACGACGCATGTACATCCGCATCACCATCACGGCGAGCACAGCCACAGCCATGAAGGCGTCAGTGCCGTGCCGGCGGCTGCGGCGCACGAGCATGCCCATCGCCACGCCGATGGTTCGGTACATGCTCACCCGCATACCCACGACGGCGAACACCACCATGCCCACGAGAGTATCCACGAACACGAAGGTGCCGTGCACTACGGTCACGGCCCGGCCGGCGCGCATGCGCCCGGCATGTCGCAATCGCGCATGGTGCAGATCGAGCGCGACATTCTCTCCAAGAACGACGATTACGCGGCGAAGAACCGTGCTCGCCTCGCCGAGCAGGGTATTTTTGCGCTGAATCTGGTTTCCAGCCCCGGCTCGGGCAAGACCACGTTGCTCTGCCGCAGCATCGATGCCCTCAAGGACACGCTTGCCATCAGCGTGGTCGAAGGCGACCAGCAGACCAGCTATGACGCCGAGCGCATCCGTGCCACCGGCGTACCGGCCCTGCAGATCAATACCGGCAAGGGCTGCCACCTCGATGCACACATGGTTGGCCATGCGTTGCAGAAACTGGCGCCGGCCGATGGTTCGCTGCTGTTCATCGAAAACGTCGGCAACCTTGTTTGTCCGGCTGCCTTTGATCTCGGCGAGGCACACAAGGTAGCGATCCTGTCGACCACCGAGGGTGAAGACAAGCCGCTCAAATATCCGGACATGTTCCGTGCCGCATCGCTGATGCTGGTCAACAAGGTCGACCTGCTGCCCTACCTCAGCTTTGACGTGGACAAGGCCATCGAGCATGCGCGCCGCGTCAATCCGCAGCTTGAGGTGATCCGCGTCTCGGCAACGACCGGTGAAGGCTTTGACGAATGGCTGGCCTGGCTTGAGTCCGGCCTGGCCGCGCAGCTTGCCAGGCGGCAGGAATCGATGGAATCGCTCAAGCGCCGCGTCGCCGATCTGGAAGCGCAGCTCGCGGCGCAGCAGCACGGCGCGCAGCGCTGAGCGCGCGGAGGCAGCACTCGTGTCGGCAAATATCTGTCAACGCATCAATGTTACCGGCGTCGTTCAGGGCGTCGGTTACCGGCCGTTCGTCTGGCGCTTGGCCAACGAATTGCAGCTGGCTGGCTGGGTACGCAATACCCCGGCTGGCGTCGAGATTGAAGCCTGCGGTTCGCCGCCGCGCGTCAATGAACTGATCGAGCGACTCGGCAGAGAAGCGCCGCCGCTGGCCCGTGTCGATGGCGTGTTGGCGCGCCCGGTGGCGCGTCCGGAGGCCGACGCTGGCTTCGTCATTCTCGAAAGTGGTGGGGGCAAGGCCACCAGCACGACCATCGGACACGACACGGCGATCTGTCGCGACTGCCTAGCGGAAATGTTCGACCCAAGCTCGCGCCGATGGCGCTATGCCTTCACCAATTGCACGCACTGCGGGCCGCGCTACACGATCAGCCGTGGCCTTCCCTACGACCGCGCGCGCACCAGCCTGGCGCCGTTTCCCCTGTGTCGCGATTGCAAAGGTGAATACACCAAACCCGATGACCGTCGTTTCCATGCGGAAGCCAACTGCTGCCAGAAGTGCGGGCCGCAGCTGTCGCTGCTTGACGAAGCCGGCATGCCGATTGCCGGAGACCCGGTTGCCGAATGTCTGAAGCTGCTGCGCCAGGGCGGCATCGTGGCGATCAAGGGGCTGGGCGGCTTCCACCTGGTTTGCGATGCCGACAATGCCGACGCCGTCGCCGCGTTGCGCGAGCGCAAGGCGCGCGAGGAAAAGCCGTTTGCAGTGATGGTGGCCAACGCCGCCTCGGCCTCGGCGCTGGTGCAGATCGGCATCGGCGAGCCGGCGCTGCTGGAGTCGGCCGAGCGGCCGATTGTCCTGCTCAAGAAGCGGCACTTCACCGATGATCGGTTGCCGGGTGTCGCGCCGGGGCTGTCGTGGCTGGGTGTGATGCTGCCCTACACGCCGCTGCAGTACCTGCTCTTCCACGAAGCGGCCGGACGTCCCAAAGGCACGGCCTGGCTGACGCAACCGCAGACCTTGCGTCTGGTGATGACCAGCGCCAATCCCGGCGGCGAACCACTGGTGACGGGTAATGACGAGGCCCTGCAACGGCTGTCCGAGATTGCCGATGCTTTCCTGATGCACAACCGCGATATCGTCGTGCGTTGCGACGATTCGGTGGTGCGCACTGCGCCCGGCGGCTTCCAGTTCATTCGCCGCGCGCGCGGTTACACGCCGCGGGCGATCAAGCTGCCTTACGCCGGCCCGTCGGTGTTGGCTGTCGGTGGCTGGTTCAAGAATACGGTGTGCGTCACGCGCGGTAACGAAGCCTTCGTTTCGCAGCACATCGGCGACCTCGACAACGCGGCGACCTGCAATTTCCTCGAGGAAACCGTTGCCCACCTGCTCGGTGTGCTGCAGGTGCGACCAGAGCGCGTTGCGCACGACCTGCATCCGGATTTCCAGTCCACCCGTTTCGCCACCGAATTCGCCCACCATCGCGGCATTCCGGCGATAGCGGTCCAGCACCATCATGCCCACCTGTTGTCGGTCATGGCCGAACACGGCATTCGTCAGTCGACGCTTGGCCTGGCACTTGACGGCGTTGGCCTGGGCAGCGATGGCGGTGCCTGGGGCGGTGAATTGCTGCGTGCCGGGCGGGGCGATTTCAGTCGCGTCGGTTCGCTGGCACCACTGCCACTGCCGGGCGGCGATCGCGCGGCACGCGAGCCCTGGCGCATGGCGGCGGCTGTATTGCATCGCCTCGGCCGTGCCGGTGAAATAGAAACACGCTTTGCCGAACAGTCGGCGGCGCCGATGCTTGGGCAGATGCTCGACCGTGGCCTCAATTGTCCGCCGAGTACCAGCATGGGGCGTTGGTTCGATGCGGCGGCCGGCCTTCTCGGCGTACGTCAGACGATGGCTTTCGAGGGGCAGGCGGCGATGCTGCTTGAAGGGCTGGCCGAACGCTTTGGTGAAATGCTGCCGCTTGACCATGGCTGGTCGATCAAGGGCGGCGAGCTCGATCTGATGCCGCTGCTGGCTGCGCTGGCCGATGAGCCGAATCCGTCACGTGGTGCGGCCATTTTCCACGCCACGCTGGCTGCAGCACTGGCCGACTGGGTACGTCGGTTTGCCGATGCCAATGCCCAGATCGTCGGTGCTGGCGGTTGCTTCCTCAACCAGGTGCTGGTGCGCGGATTGCGCAGTCGGTTGTCTACCCACGGGCTGCATCTTGTCGAGGCGCAGCGCCTGCCGCCTAACGATGGTGGCCTGTCGCTCGGGCAGGCCTGGGTGGCCATGAACACGCAACTCGAAGAACAAGACGAGGATTCCTGACATGTGTCTCGCGCTCCCCTGCAAGGTCGTGGCGATCGACGGTGATAACTGCACCATCGACGTTTCCGGCATGAAGAAGGACATCTCGCTGGCGCTGCTCGACGATGTCGTCATCGGCGACTACGTCATCGTGCATGTCGGCTACGCGCTGACTAAACTTGATCCGGAAGAAGCGGAAAAGACGCTGGCGCTGTTTGCCGAGATGGGCGAGCACGCGTTGCTGGAATCCGCGCGTGAAGTGCACTGACGCATGAAGTACATCGACGAATTCCGCGACGGCGAACTGGCCAAAGGCTTGGGTGTTGCCATCCGGCAGGCGGCCGATTCGTCGCGCAGCTACCACTTCATGGAGTTTTGCGGTGGCCACACCCACGCCATTTCGCGCTACGGTGTTTCTGATCTGCTGCCCGACAACGTGCGCATGATCCACGGACCGGGCTGCCCGGTCTGCGTGTTGCCGGTCGGACGCGTCGACATGGCCATCCGCCTCGCCCTCGAATGCGGCGTCATCCTGTGCACCTACGGCGATACCCTGCGCGTTCCAGCTTCCGACAGTCTCTCCCTGATGAAGGCCAAGGCGCGCGGCGGTGACATCCGCATGGTCTATTCCAGTGCCGACGCGCTGAAGATCGCCCAGGCCAATCCGGACAAGCAGGTGGTGTTCTTCGCCATCGGCTTCGAGACAACGACGCCGCCGACGGCGGTGGCCATCAAGCAGGCACTGGCCCTCGGCCTGTAGAATTTCTCGGTACTCAGCTGCCATGTGCTGACGCCGTCGGCGATCAGCAACATCCTCGAATCGCCGGAGGTGCGCCAGTGGGGCACCGTGCCGCTCGATGGCTTCATCGGCCCGGCGCACGTGTCAACCATCATCGGCAGTCGGCCCTACGAGTTCTTTGCCGAGGAGTATCGCAAGCCCGTCGTGATCGCCGGTTTCGAGCCGCTCGACGTGATGCAGGCGATCCTGATGCTGGTCAAGCAGGTGAACGAAGGCCGTGCCGTGGTCGAGAACGAGTTCTCGCGGGCGGTGACGCGCGACGGCAATCTGAAGGCGCAGAACCTCGTCGCCGAGGTGTTCGAGCTGCGCCGCCAGTTCGAGTGGCGCGGCCTCAACGTCGTGCCGTATTCAGGGCTGCGCATCCGCAAGGGGTTCGCCGAGTTCGATGCTGAGAAGCGCTTTCCGGTCGAATACGTCTCGGTCGCCGACAACAAGGCCTGCGAATGCGGTGCCATCCTGCGCGGTGTCAAGAAGCCGCAGGACTGCAAGCTGTTCGGCACGGTATGCACGCCGGAAAACCCGGTCGGCTCGTGCATGGTTTCATCGGAGGGCGCCTGCGCAGCGCACTACACCTACGGTCGCTACAAGGATTTCCAATGAGTGAAGTGAAGCGCGGCTACGTCCGTCCGCTCGATATCAAGCACGGCCGCATTGATCTGTCGCACGGCTCCGGCGGCCGCGCTATGGCGCAGTTGATCGAGGAACTGTTTGCCGCCGCCTTTGACAACGAATACCTGCGCCAGGGCAACGATGGGGCCCTGCTTCCGGTACCCACCGGCGGGCGGCTGGTCATGGCCGCCGATGCGCATGTCGTCTCGCCGTTGTTCTTCCCCGGTGGCGACATCGGCTGCCTGTCGGTGCACGGCACGATCAACGATGTGGCGGTGATGGGTGCCAAGCCGCTGTGGCTCTCCGCCTCGTTTATCCTCGAAGAAGGTTTCCCGCTGGCCGACCTGAAACGCATCGTCGAATCGATGGCCGCAGCCTCGAAGGAGACCGGTGTGCCGGTGGTTACCGGCGACACCAAGGTGGTCGAGCAGGGCAAGGGTGATGGCGTGTTCATCACCACCACCGGTGTCGGCATCGTCCCCGAAGGCGTATCGCTCTCCGGCGATCAGGCGCGGCCCGGTGACAGGATTCTGATTTCCGGCACCCTCGGCGACCACGGCATGGCGATCATGGCGGAGCGTGAATCGCTCGGTTTCTCGGCGCCGATCCAGTCCGACACCGCCGCCTTGCATGGCCTGATTGCAGTGCTGCTGGAGAGTGGTGCGGCCATTCGCGTACTGCGCGATCCGACGCGCGGCGGCTTGGCGACCACGCTGAACGAGATCGCCCGGCAGTCGAAGGTCGGCATGATGATCGAGGAAAAGGCGGTGCCGGTAAATCCGGAAGTGGCAGCCGCCTGCGAGTTCCTTGGCCTCGACCCGCTCTACGTGGCCAATGAGGGCAAGCTGGTGGTGATCGTGGCGCCGGAAGATGCGGACAAGGCGCTGGCCGCGATGCGCGCGCACCCGCTGGGGCAGCGAGCGGCGGTGGTCGGCACGGTGCATGAAGACCCGCACCATTTCGTGCAGATGACGACGGCCTTCGGCGGTCGTCGTATTGTGGACTGGTTGACCGGGGAGCAGCTTCCCCGGATATGTTGAGACTGTGGCGCGGGATCAGCGGTAATCGGAGATGACCACGGCGGCGACGTCAT
>JAUPVD010000094.1 GCA_030917225.1 Pseudomonadota bacterium | reverse complement strand
GCACTCAACGTCAGAAAGTGCATTGGCTGCCGACGATGCGTCAAGGCCTGCGTCGAGGAAAACAACCAGTCGCGTGGCAGCCGCCCCGGCGAGCGCATCGAATGGATACAGGTACTGCGGATGGAACGCGGCGGCTTTGCGCAGGAGAAGATGGACCACGGCTACCCCGAAGGGCTCGGCATCCAGGTCGGCGGCAACGCCTACACGCCCGTCGGACAGGTTCTCGAAGGCCAGTATCACTACACGCCGGAGGCTGTCCCCGAGAAGGATGCGACCTACATGCCGATCGCCTGCATGCAGTGCGAAAAGCCGCCCTGCGTCAAGGTTTGCCCGGTACGCACGACCTACCGAGAGGCCGACGGCCCGGTAGTGATCGACTACAACTGGTGCATCGGCTGTCGCATGTGCATGGGCGCGTGTCCCTACTGGGCGCGCCGCATGAACGTCGCCAAGCCGGTCCTGCCGAAGGACGAGATGAATCCGGTGACGCACTATCTGGGCAATCGGCCACGCATGCGCGGCGTCGTGGAAAAGTGCCACTGGTGCCTGCAGCGCACCCGGCAAGGGCGCTACCCGGCCTGCGTCGAAGTCTGCCCGGTCGGCGCCCGCAAGTTCGGCAACCTGCTCGATCCGGAAAGTGAAGTGAGCCTCATCCTGGCCCGCAAGAACGTGTTCCGCCTCAAGGCGGAGCTCAACACCTTCCCCAAGTTCTTCTACTTCTACGATTGAGGAGGCGGCCGTGCGACTGATCAGCTTTGCCACCGACTACGTCCGTTACGTTCTCAAAGGCAGCACGAAGTTCTATGCCTGGATGGGCTTCCTCTCCGTGCTCATCGTCGGGATGATGTATGTGTTCTACCTGCAGAACACCGAGGGGCTGATCGTCACCGGGATGACCAGCCAGATCCATGACGGCCTCTATTTCGCCAATCTCGTCTTCCTCGTCGGTGTTGCTGCCGGAGCGGTGACCATCGTCTTTCCGGCCTACGTCTACCACCACGAGGGCATGCACAAGGTGACCGTGCTCGGCGAGATGCTGGCCATCGCGGCCGTGATCATGGTCAACCTGTTCGTCCTCGCCCACATGGGTCGCCCCGACCGGCTCTGGCACATGCTTCCGTTCGTCGGCATCTACAACTTCCCGCACTCGATGCTGGGCTGGGACGTGCTGGTGCTCATCGGCTACCTGGTGCTGAACTTCATCTGCGGCTTCTACTATCTCTATGTGAAGTATGTCGGCGGCCAGATCAACCGACGCTTCTTCATCCCGCTGGTGTTCATCACCATCGCCTGGGCGCTCAGCATCCACACCGTTACCGCCTTTCTTATCGCGACGATGCCGGCGCGTCCGATGTGGTTCCACAGCATGATGCCCATCCGCTTTATCGCAACGGCGTTCGCGGCAGGCCCGTGCCTGATCATCCTGGCCTTCCTGATCATTCGGCGGAACACGAAGATGTGGGTCGAGGACAGCGCCATCAGCCTGCTGGCCACCATCATTACCTGGTGCCTCGGCATCGCGCTCTTCCTGACGATGTCGGAAATCGTGGTCGAGTTCTATGCCCGCACCGAGCACGCCAACGGCCTCTACTACCTGATGTTCGGCCTGCACGGACTCACCGGCCTGGTGCCGTGGTTCTGGAGCGCCATCACGCTGATGATCGTCGCCTTCGTGCTGTTCCTGATCCCGGCGGTACGCAACAACGCCAGGTTGCTTCCGATCCCGTGCGTCATGGCCTTTTCCGGCATCTGGATCGAAAAGGGAATGGGCCTGATCGTTCCGGGCTTCATACCCTCCCCTATCGGCGAGGTGACCGAGTACTTCCCGACCTTTGTCGAATGGCTGATGACCATAGGCATCTGGGCTGCCGGATTTTTCATCCTGACCATCCTGCTCAAGGGTGCCATCGGCATCCTGCAAGGCGAGATCAGCTACGCCGGCCGGCAGGCCGTGCCGTCTTGAATGAGGCGACGACCATGAACAGACTCGCATTCCACACGATGATTCTCGCGTTCTCTTGCAGCATGGCCGCTCCTGCAACGGCACAGGACACGGGGAAGCAGGAAGCCAAAGAAAAGGTCTGCTTCGAAAGCCGTAAAGGCGCTTCGGAAATTACCCAGCGCGAACTCAAGCCCGGGCTGCTGAACGTCAGGTGTTCGCCGACAACCGATGCCGTGCTCTGGTATGGCGATCCCTACGAGGGCACTGTGCCGATGGGCAAGATGCCGCTGGTCGACAAGACCCCGTTGGGAAATGCGGTCGTCAAACCACGCACGGAGAAGCTCAATCTGGTGCCGACATGCACGATGGCCTGCCATAACGGGGTGACGCCGCCCGGTTTCCCTAAGCACAAGAAGCCGGTGCCGATTCCGACCATGGAGGCAATGGTTCCAGAAGTGAAGGACCTGCAGCACGGGCGCGGCCGCATCTGGTGCCTCGACTGCCATCACCCGACCAAACGCGACAAGCTGGTAGATCACTTCGGCGACACGGTCAGCTTCGACCAGCCGCAACAGCTGTGCGGAAAATGCCACGGCGACAAGCTGCGCGACTGGCGCGATGGGATTCACGGCAAGCGCATCGGCGAATTTGCCAGCACCGGCAAGAAGCGCTGGTTCGTCTGCACCGAATGCCATAACCCGCACGACGTCCAGAATGGTGCGCATCAGCGCGGCTTCACTCAGCTTCAGCCGGAACCGCCGCCGCAGCTACCGTTCGGCATGAAGGACGCGAAGCATGAGAAGCAGCACGCGATTCCGCACTGACGGCATCGACCAGGAGATTTCACCGATGTCCGACACCAACCAGGAAGCGTTCGCAGGCGACGAAATACAGCTCGCGCCGGCGCTGACGCCTGAGAGCCGGACGCGGCGCATCGGCAAGACCAGCATCTTCTTCGGGCCGCCCCTGGCCATTCTCACAAACAGCGAGAAGAACACCATGGAGGTGAGTGGCCGGCTCAACCGCACCGCGGAGCGCTACCTCGAGATCCTTCGCGCACACGGCCTCAAGCTATCCGAACCGGAACGCCAGTGCATCGCCCACATCTGCCACATCGGATTCATGTCACCGCTGGAGATCCGCGAACTGCCTTTTGAAGTCCGCATGACCCGGTTCGAGGCAGACGGGCTGGTCAAGGACGAACTCGCAGAGAAACTGGAAGCAGCCAGCTTTGCCGACCTCGTCGCTGTGGTCGAGGCCCTGGGTTTCTAGCCCCCCCACGACAGGAGACAGAAAATGCCGAACCAGCTGCAATGGGACACTTGCTACAGCGCAGGGAGCGATATCGTCGACGAGAAAAACCGAAGCATTCTGGACCAATGCAATGCACTGGCGGAGTGCCTCAATGAAAGCAACAGAAAATTTGACGAAATGCTGGAATCGCTGCTGGCGCGCACAACCCAGCACTTCGCGTGGGAGGAAGCGCTGCTTGAGCTTGGCGATAGCCCTGAACTCGAAGAGCTCCGGTGTGAACAGGAAGAATTCAATTTCCTCACTTCCGAAATTCTTACGACAGAAAACTTCGATAGAGCCGAACTGCAGACCTTTCTGACGCTCTGGTGGAACGGACATATCATCGGCGCCGCCAACAAGTTTCGCGCCTTGTTTGAACGGCGCCTGGCAGCCACCTCCGTGACGTGAAGTGGCGGCCGGAAATCAATGGAAACGAATGGTACAAACCGATAGTCCGGACAGCGTCACGCGAACAGGAAAGCTTCAGCAAGCTGCTAGAATCATAAGATGACTGACGCGATTTCGCCGCTCAAACGTCACATCCTGATCCGCCTGCTGCTCGCTGCCAGCCTGCTCTCCGCGTTGCTGCTCGTCGTCTTCCTGACCGCCTACCGGAGTCAGATGGTTAACGAGCGGAGCCGCGCTTCGCTCGGCTTCAACCTGCTGCTGCAGGCCGCCCTCGAAAACGCCATGCTCAAGCGCGACGTACCCGGACTTGCCGACATCGTCACCCGTCTCGGCAGCCAGCCGGGCATTCGCGGCGTAATGATCCTCAACCCGCAGGGCGAAGTGCGTTTCGCTTCACCGTCCGACAGGATCGGTATCAAGTTCCCTGGGCTTTCTGCAGCCACCGATACGCCGCCGACGGCAGAATTCCGCGACGACGCGGGAGTCGAGGTGCTGCGCTCGGTCAATCAGGTTCGCAACCAGCCAGCCTGCGTACCCTGCCACGGCGAGCTTGCCAGCCATCCGGTGAACGGCATTCTGGTCGTTGATTACGACGCTGGCGAGATCCGGTCACAGTCGTGGATCAGCGCGCTCGCCTTTGCTGCCGCCGGCATCATTGTGCTGGCGCTGATCATGGCCGTGCTGTGGCGATCACTCAGTCGCCGTGTGCTTGAGCCGGTCGCCGCACTCAGCGCGGCCAGCGCAGCCCTTGAGCAGGGACGGCTCGGCGAGCGCGTGCATCTGGAGGGCGACGATGAACTTGCCCGACTCGGCAGTAGCTTCAACCGCATGGCGGAGCGGCTTGAGGTGCAGATGACACGCGTACGCGCCCATGAAGCCTACCTGCAGGACGTTGTTGACGGCCTGCCTGACGGCGTACGCGTCATTCGTGTCGACAACATGGAGGTGGTGCTCGCCAACCGCGCATTCTGCGAACAAGTCGGCCGGCCGGTTGACGAGGTCATCGGACGGCCCTGTCACCACAGCAGCCACAGCCGGACGACGCCCTGCGTGCCGACCATGGTGGTCTGTCCGCTCGCCGAACTCAAATCCTGCGGCGCGCCGATGAAGTTCGTGCACCATCACCAGCGTGCCGATGGCAGCCAGTTCCCGGCGGAAGTCCACGCCATGGTTATCGAGCTTGACGCCGCTGCCGGGCGGACGCGCTACATCGTCGAATCGGTGCGCGACCTTGGCCAGTCCGTACGCATCTCGCACGAACAGCGCCTGTCCGAACTGGGGGTACTCGCCGCCGGCATCGCCCACGAGATCCACAACCCGCTCGGGTCGGTTCGCCTCGGCGTGCAAGGCCTGCTACGCGAGGTGCGCGAAGGGCGCATTTCGCCTGAGCAGATCATCGACTACATGAGCCTGATCGATCAGGAGATTGACAACTGCATCGCGGTAACGCGCCGACTGCTGCTACTGGCCAGGCCGCCCTCCGGCAGCCTCCAGCTGGTCGTGATCAACGAGGCTCTCTCCGACACACTTCGCCTGCTTGAATTCGACGCACATGCGCGTGGCATCGTCCAGCAGGCCGAACTACCAGAACTACCACTGCGCCTGTTTGCTGACGAGGCAGAACTGCGCATGATCTTTCTCAATCTTGTGCAGAACGCGCACCACGCGATGCCTCAAGGCGGGACGCTACATGCACGGCTGGTGTGTGAGGGTGACCAAGCGCAGGTCCAGATCACCGACAACGGCGTCGGCATGGCGGCAGAAACCGTCGAACACATTTTCGACCCCTTCTTCAGCCATCGCGCCGACCGCATTGCCGGTACCGGCCTGGGCCTGACCATCGTCAAGAACTTCGTCGAGCGCATGGGCGGAACGATCACCGTCTCCAGCGCACCCGGCCTGGGCTCGACATTCACCCTGCACCTCCCGCTCGCCGAAGGCTCACTGGAAAACAACCCATGAAAAAGAAGACATTGCTGGTCGTCGATGACGATGCCGTATTCAACGGCTTGCTGCGCCGGCAGATCGAGGCCATGGGCTTTACCACCATCGGCGCCGGTTCCTGGTCGGAAGCCCAGCAGAAGCTCAGCGAGATCGAACCCAGTGCGATCATCCTCGACTTCAAGCTGCCCGACAGCAATGCGGCAAAGATTCTCGGCGAGATACGCAACCAGTATCCGGTGATCGTG
>JAUPVD010000093.1 GCA_030917225.1 Pseudomonadota bacterium | reverse complement strand
GGTTTCGTGCTGCCTTCGCTGGTGCTCAATTATTTTGGCCAGGGCGCCAGGATCCTCCTCGATCCTGACGCCGCGCAGAATCCTTTTTACCTTTCAGCGCCCGACTGGGCACTGATCCCGCTGGTCGGGCTGGCCACCGTGGCCACGGTGATTGCCTCGCAGGCGGTGATCTCCGGCGCCTTCTCGATCTCGCGCCAGGCCATGCAACTGGGCTTCATGCCGCGCATGGAGGTGCAGCACACCTCGGAGAAGGAGCAGGGGCAGATCTACCTGCCGGCGGTGAACTGGGGCTTGCTGCTGGCGGTGGTCATCCTGGTGCTCGGCTTCAAGTCCTCAAACAACCTGGCGGCGGCCTACGGTATTGCCGTCACCGGCGACATGGTCATCACCTCGCTGCTGGCTACGGTTGTTGTCGCCAAGGTGTGGGGGTGGGGCTGGAACAAGGCAATCGCCATGTTCACCGCCTTCCTCTCCGTTGAACTGGTGTTTCTGGCGGCCAACATCCTCAAGATTCCCGATGGTGGCTGGTTCCCGCTGGTGGCCGGCGCTGCCGTGTTTGTGCTGATGACCACCTGGAAACGCGGCCGTCAGTTGCTCAGCGAGCGCCTGCAGGGCGAGGAAATCCGGCTGGATTCCTTCATCGATGCGCTGCTGATCGGGCTGCCGACACGGGTGCCGGGAACCGCCGTGTTCATGAACGCCAACCCGGAAGGCGTGCCGCATGCCCTGTTGCACAACCTGATGCACAACAAGGTGCTGCACGAGCGCATCATCCTCGTTTCGGTGCAGGTGTTCGATGTGCCGTATGTGCCGGAAATCGACCGCGTCGAAGTTCACAAGCTGAAGGGCGATTTCTACCGCGTCATCGTCCAGTACGGATTCAAGGACGAGCCGGACATTCCCGCTGCGCTGGCGCTGTGCGCCGATGCCGGGCTGCATCTGGAGATGCTCGATACCTCGTTCTTCCTCGGCCGCGAAACGCTGATCCCGCGCTTCGGCTCCGAGATGAGCATCTGGCGCACCAAGATCTTTATCGCCATGTTCCGCAACGCCGGCAGCGCCACGGCCTTCTTCAAGATTCCGTCCAACCGGGTGGTCGAACTCGGGACGCAGATCGTCCTCTGATCGGCCTTACAGCCGGCGGATCTTCTCCAGCAAGGCAGTCGTCGATTTCTCGTGGATGAACGGGATCGAGTGCACCGAGCCGCCCCAGCCCTTCACCTCGGCCGCTCCGACGATGCGCTCCGGCGCCCAGTCGCCGCCCTTGACCAGGATGTCCGGGCGGATTTCGAGGATGCGCTGCAACGGCGTGTCTTCATCGAACCAGGTGACCATGTCCACACAGGCCAGCGATGCCATCACGGCGAGCCGGTCTTCGAGCTTGTTGACCGGGCGGTCGTCGCCCTTGCCCAACGCCCGGACCGACGTGTCGCTGTTGAGGGCCACGATCATCCCGGCGCCCAGCGCGCGTGCCTGCGCGAGGTAGGTCACATGTCCACGGTGCAGGATGTCGAAGCAGCCGTTGGTGAATACCAGCGGCCGCGGCAGTGCGCCGATGCGGCTGGCGAGCTGGTCGGGCGGGCAGATCTTGGCTTCGAAGGCAGGGGGCGCGTAGGCGCTCATGATTCGCTCCAGAAGGTGGTGCGCGAATTTTAGCCGGTTTCTGGCCAGCGCCCTGCTCGGGGGGCGGCTTCAGGTCCGGTTTTCTCGCCAGCTTGCCAGTGCCGCAAGAATTCCCGGCAGCGATTCGATGATCTGCACGCCGGCTTTTGCGGCATTGCGCGGACAGCCGCCACCACCGGCCCAGAGCGCGATTTTTTCCGGAAGCTGCGCGCGGAGTTGCTCCAGCAGCGGGCCAACCTGGCGCGATGCAAAGGCGGAGGAAAACGACAGCGCGACAATGTCGGCATCGTGCGCCGTGGCCGCGCGGGCAATATCGGCGAGCGGCGTCTGGGTTCCCAGTGAAATGCAGGCGGCGCCTTCCCGTGTAAGCAGGCACTCGCTCATCAGTAGCCCGAGCACATGCTGTTCCTCGGGCACGGTCGTCAGCACCACGCGCGGCCGGCCGGTTCCCGGAGGCAGGGCAAGGATCGCCTGTCGCAGCAGCGACTGCATCTGCTCGGTGTAAAGGTGTTCCTCGAAAACCTGGATCTGTCCACGCATCCACGCATCGCCGACAGCTGCATTGAGCAGCGGCACGGTTTCCAGCACGAAGCGTTGCAATCCCTGACGGTGCATTGTCTGGCTCAGTGCACTGCGCATGCCGGCCGCGTCATTGGCCTGTGTCAGGGTGATGATTTCTTCCAGCGCGGCGTCGCCGGGCGTCGCCTGCGCATGCAGGGGAGGCGAGCCGAGGGCAAGCAGTTCCGTGTCATCGGCCGATACCAGCTTGCCGGGCCGGAACCCTTGATCCATCAATCGCTTGATCAGCCGCAGGCGCTCGACCTGCGCTGCCGGGTACAGGCGCTCACCGTTGGCATCGCGCTCCGGTTGCGGGAATCCGTAGCGGCGCTCCCAGACTCTGAGTGTGTCTTTGGCGAGGCCTGTGTCGCGCTCGACGGCGCCGATGGTAAATGCCGGATTATTCATTTTGTCCT
>JAUPVD010000092.1 GCA_030917225.1 Pseudomonadota bacterium | reverse complement strand
AGCAATACCGACCAGTTCAGCGCGAGAGGCCTTGATATTCGTATCTAGGGCGGAATAGAGGTTACTGATCAGCACACCAAGTGCCACAAGCATCAAGATGCCTAGCAGACCGAATTTCTGCGTGTAACGCAGACGGTTCATGATGGCAACGGCGGGAGAAAACAATGCTTGCATATCGCTCTCCAGAGCAGCACTAAAGAATCATTATCATTAAAAAAACGTACTAATCAACGAGTTTGCCGTCTTCCAGCACGAGTATCCGGTCGGCGCGCGCCGCCAGTTGCGGATCATGCGTCACGATCACGAAGCCAGTGCCACGCTGGGCGCTGGCTTCGAGCATGGTGTCAAACACCTTCTCGGCAGTCTGCCGATCCAGGTTGCCTGTCGGCTCGTCAGCCAGTACGCAGGCCGGCGAAGTCACCAGCGCCCGGGCAACAGCAGCCCGCTGCCGTTCGCCCCCCGACAATTCGCCGGGAGAATGCGTCAGCCGGTGTCCCAGACCCATTTCCTCCAGCACGGTGCGCGCCCGCGCTTCGGCCTCGTCACGCGGCATGCGCCGGATCAGCAGCGGCATGGCCACGTTTTCCAGCGCCGAAAACTCGGCCAGCAGATGATGAAACTGGTAGATGAAACCGATGTGGCGATTACGCCATACGCCGCGCGCCGCCTGATTGACACGCATCAAATCCTGCCCCATCACCTCGACCGTCCCTGCCGTCGGCTCATCGAGCCCGCCGAGCAAGTGCAGGAGCGTGCTTTTGCCGGAACCCGACGCACCAACCACGGCAACCCGCTCTCCTGCCGCCAGATCGACATCAACCCCGCCCAGCACCGAAACTGCCGCATGGCCGGAACCATAGACTTTCTTCAGTCCACGCGCGCGCAGCACGACCTTCGCCCCGTCACTCATAGCGCAGCGCCTCGGCAGGATTGACGCGCGAAGCGCGCCAGCTGGGATAAACCGTCGCCAGCAAGGCCAGAACAAAGGCGATCAGCGTCACGCCGGTGACGTCGTTCCATTGCAGATCGGACGGTAGCTGGCTGATGTAGTAGATATCCTTGGAGAGGAACTGGGTGCCCAACATACGTTCGATGAAAGGCACCACCACGTCGATGTTCAGCGCCAACGCAACACCGCCGGCGACGCCAAGGCCAAGACCGATGGTGCCGATCAGCGCCCCCTGCACCATGAACACCGCCATGATGCTGCCCGGGCTGGCGCCGAGCGTGCGCAGGATGGCGATGTCCGACTGTTTGTCGGTCACCGCCATGACCAGGGTGGAAACGATATTGAAGGCAGCCACGGCGACGATCAGCGAGAGGATGATGAACATCATGTTCTTCTCGATCTGCACCGCGCGGAAGAAGTTGGCATGGCTGCGCGTCCAGTCCGACAGATAGGCATCGACATCCAGCCTGGACCCCAGCTCGTGCGCCACCCTTGGTGCCTGGAACAGGTCCTTGAGCTTCAGGCGGACACCGGAGACGCGATCTTCCATGCGGTAGAGCTTCTGCGCATCGGCCATGGCCACCAGCGCAAGCCCATTGTCGTACTCGAACATGCCAACTTCGAAGATACCCACCACATTGAAGGTCTTCAGGCGCGGCACGACGCCGGCCGGCGTCACCACGCCCTGCGGCGCGATGAGGGTGACGCGGTCACCGGTAAAGACGCCCAGCGCACGCGCCAGTTCCGAACCGAGCACGATGCCGAAGCTGTCGGGCGTCAGCGCATCCAGGCTGCCGCTCTTCATATGCGGCCGGAAATCGGCCACCTTGTCTTCCAGGTCGGGCAACACGCCGCGCACCATCGTGCCGCGCACATTCTGGTTGTAGGAAAGCATGCCCTGCGCCTGAACGAATGGCGCAGCGGCCTTCACCTCGGGGTGATCCGCCGTCTGCCTGACGATCCTCGGCCAATCGGCAAGGTCACTGGCGCCGCCAAGCACCTGCACGTGGGATACCACCGCCAGAATGCGGCCGCGCAATTCCTTCTGGAAACCGTTCATCACCGACAGCACGACGATCAGTGCCGCCACGCCCAGCGCCACACCGAGCATGGAAATCAGCGATATGAAGGAGATGAAGTGATTGCGCCGCTTGGCGCGCGTGTAGCGCAGGCCGATGAGGAGTTCGTAGGGCAGGGCCATTCGCGGCTTCGATGATCTTAGGAAGAGAGGGGGACCGGCAAAAGTGTAATGGTAACGCAAACCGGCATCACCACAGCCTTGGCGATGCACCTCATCGAATTTTTCCGCAGACTCTTGGTACAGCATCGCATACACCCGCGTTTGCTTTAGAGTAGCGTCAGACCTTCCAGGGACTCACAATTCCCACAATGACCGGGAAGATTTCCTAACAGGCTGTTGAAATTCGCCGACCAATGATGATGCACGCACCATTACTGAGCCGACCGGATGCAATTCGATACTGAAACTGGCGGTTTTTTGTCCTCGCAACGCGATGCGAACGCGCATCGG
>JAUPVD010000091.1 GCA_030917225.1 Pseudomonadota bacterium | reverse complement strand
GTAGAGTTTTTTGGCAAAGAAGAAGCCGGCGATGATCAGGCACATCGACGAGCCGAAGGGATCGGCAACGACGCCGGAGAGGCCTTCCTTGACGAAGGTGGCGGAGACGCCGAAGACGGCCTCGGCGCCGAACCAGGTGGCGAAGACGGTGGCGGTAACCACCGGCAGCGGCAGGTGGCGGCCGGCGACGGCGAAGTCCTTGACGTTGTGCACGCGCCTCGCGGCATAGAGGCCGATGCCGATCGACACCATCAGATAGATCACTACGAACCAGATCAGCATGGCCTGGTGGCTCCCCTGGATGACAGGCTGCGGGTCGGCGAACGATGCCTGCTACCCGTTTCGAACGGGGGCGATTATAGCGTTTTACATGTAACCAAGCCTCTATTCCGTAACGCTTTCTTGACGATTCAGGTGGTGCTTCGCGTATTCTTGCCGGCATGCAAAAAACAGAAAGCTTCTTGCGAACGCGCTTGCTTCGCCTGCTGATCGGATCCGTGCTGGCTTGTCTGGGTCTGTTTGGGCAAGCCACGGCGGCGGAAATCCCGCCCAGGATTCTTGTGCTGACCTCCTACCACGCGGGTCTGGCGTGGACCGACGGACAACTGAACGGCCTGCGTGAGAGGCTGCGTGGGGCTGCAAAGGCCCCGGAACTTTTCGTCGAGTATCTGGATACGAAGCGCGTACCGCTGACGCCGACCTATGCCGAGGCGTGGCGCCGGATGCTGGCCTACAAATATGCCGGGCAGCCGTTTGCAGCGGTCGTGGCGCAGGATGACGATGCGCTGGATTTTGTGCTGGCGGAGCGCCGTCCGGGGGGCTCGCTGCAAGGGCTGCCGGTCATTTTCTCCGGCGTTACCGGCCAGCGTCAGGCAGACCTGGAGAAGCTGCCGGCAATCACCGGCTCGTTCGACGATGCTGATATCGCGGCCAATGTGACCCTGCTGCGCAAGCTGCGGCCCGGATTGTCACGCGTCGTTTTCGTTCATGACCACAGCCGTACCGGGCGTGCCCAGGCGGCACGGGTGAAGACGCTGGAACTACAGTTTCCGGGTCTGGCCTTCGAGTTCCTGTCGGGCATGCCGGCGCGCGACATTCAGGCGCGGCTGGCCGCTCTGGATTCGGGTGCGGGCATCATTTTGCTCACCTTCAATATCGATGGCGACGGTGTCGTCTATACGCACGAGCAGGCGTCGAAGCTTTGGGCCGAGGCCGCGACGGTACCGGTGCTGGTCAAGGAAGACGTGATGATGGTGCCGGGTGTGCTCGGCGGGCTGCTGGTGTCCAGCCGACGCCAGGGCGAACTGGCAGCCAGGGCCTTGTTGCGTGTGCTGGATGGCGTTGAAGCGCGCAGCTTGCCAATGGCTGGCGGCGTGATCGATCCGGTCTTCCATTACGATCAGGTGCAACGTTTCGGCATCGATCCCGCTTTGCTGCCTGACGGCAGCGAGTTGCGTGGCCGGCCGTTGTCGCTGCACGAAACCCACCCGCGCGAGTTCTGGTTGATTGTCGGTTTGCTGGTCGCGCTGCTGGCCGTGAGCGTTCTCGGTTGGGCACTGATCCAGCGGGCGCGGCAGGAGCGCCGGCTGGCGGCGGACAGCGAGCGCAGCTACCGCGAACTGATCAATTCGACCAATGAGGCGATCTTCATCCATGCACCGGACGGCGCTCTGCTCGATGTGAATGACCGCTTTGCCGCCATGTACGGTTATTCGCGCAACGAACTGGCACGCCTGACCGTGGCGCAGTTGAGCGAGGGCTCGCCGCCCTATTCGCCGGAAAACTCGCGACAGTGGCTGCTGCGGGCGCTCAACGAAGGCCCGCAATTGTTCGAATGGCACGCGCGCCGGGCCAACGGATCGTTGTTCTGGGTCGAGGTGGCGCTTCGGCGTGCCGAGATTTCCGGGCAACTGCGCCTGATCGCGGCGGTGCGCGACATCTCTTCACGCAAGGAGGCCGAGGCGGCGTTGCGCTCCAGCGAGGAGCGCTATGCGCTGATCCTGCGCAATTCACCGGTGGGTATCGTGAACTTCGGTACCGACTGGGTGATCACTTTCTGTAACGAGCGTTTTGCCGAAATCCTCGGTACGACCATAGAACGCGTGGTTGGCCTCGATATCCAGACGCTCAACGATCCTTCGCCGCTACAGGCCTGCGGGGAGGCGTTGGCCGGGCGCAATGGCCATTACGAGGGACCATATACAGCGACCACATCATCGCAGTCGATCTGGGTGGATCTGCGCACGGCACCGCTGTTCGATGAGGCGGGAGCCGTATTTGGCGCCATCGCCATCGTTGAGAATATTTCCGGTCGTGTCGAGGCAGAGTCGGCGCTGCGCGCCCTTAACGAAGAGCTTGAACAGCGGGTGGCAACGCGCACGGCGGAACTTTCCGGCGCCAATGAAGATCTGCGCCGGGCCATGAAACAGATTGCGCAGTCAGAAAAGCTAGCCTCGCTGGGTAGCCTGGTCGCGGGTGTTGCCCACGAATTGAATACGCCGCTGGGCAATGCGCGCACGGTTGCTTCGACGCTGCACGACCATGTGCGCGAGTTCCGCAAGGAGATGGCCACCGGCTTGCGCCGCTCGACGCTGGAAGGTCTGCTGACCGCCAGCGATGACGCAACGATGCTGCTGGAGCGGAACCTGGAGCGTGCGGCGCAGCTGATCGGCAACTTCAAGCAGGTGGCGGTGGACCAGACCAGCATGCGCCGGCGTCGCTTCGACCTCCGGCAGGTGATCGATGAGGTGCTGACCACCTTGCAACCGAAGCTGAGGAAGCAGCCCCACCGGATGCAGGTCGAGGTTGCCGAGGGCTTGCTGATCGACAGCTACCCCGGTCCTCTGGAACAGGTGCTGACGAATTTCGTGCTCAACTCGCTGATCCACGGTCTGGCCGGCCGCGAGGATGGTGCGATGATGATTGCCGCCCACCTGGAGGGCGACCGGGTGTTCATCGACTACACGGACAACGGTATCGGCATGGACGAGAAAGCGGCGGCCAAGGCCTTCGATCCTTTCTACACCACCCGTCTTGGCCAGGGGGGCAGCGGGTTGGGCCTGTACATCGTGCACAACCTGGTCACGGGGGCGCTGGCGGGCAGTATCAGCCTGACGACAGCCCCCGGAAAGGGTGTGCGCTTCAGGATGAATTTGCCGGTACTGGCGCCGCAGGCCGAAGTGGCCAGCTTTCCGGTGCATACGGCGCAGTGATGCGCGCCGCGCCCGGGGAAAAGGCTCAGGATTTGGCTCAGGATTTGCGGACGACGACGCTGCCGATCGAATAGCCGGCACCGAAGGAGCAGATGACGCCGATGTCGCCGGCCTTGAGGTCGGCGTTGTGGCGGTGGAAGGCGATGATCGAGCCGGCCGAGGCGGTGTTGGCGAACTCGTCGAGAATCACCGGTGCCTCATCGGCGCTGGCCTCGTGGCCGAGCAGCCGCTTGCCGATCAACTGGTTCATCGCCAGGTTGGCCTGGTGCAGCCAGAAGCGGCGTACGCCGGCCGCGTTGAAACCGAGCGCTTCAATCTGGCCGGCGATGTGGTCGGCAGCCATCGGGCAGACTTCCTTGAATACCTTGCGCCCTTCCTGGCGGAACAGCTGGTCGCGGTCGGCCGGGTCGCGGTCTTCGCAGCGTGAGAGGAAACCGGCGTTGTTGCGGATGTTGTTGGAGAAACTGGTGGCCAGTTTGGTGCCCAGCACTTCCCAGCGGTTGTCGGATTGCGCCGTTTCGGCGCGCTCGACGACCAGTGCCGTGCACACGTCGCCGAAGATGAAGTGGCAGTCGCGGTCGGCCCAGGCCAGGTGTGCCGAGCAGATTTCCGGGCTGATCACCAGCGCGGCCTTTGCCGAGCCGGACTTCACTGCGTTGATTGCCTGTTCGAGGCCGAAGGTGGCCGACGAGCAGGCGACGTTCATGTCGAAGGCGTAGCCGCCGGCCCCGAGCGCGCCCTGGATTTCAACGGCCATCGCCGGGTAGGGGCGCTGCATGTTCGAGGCGGCGCAGATCACCATGTCGATATCCGCCGCTTCGCGGCCGGCGGCTGCCAGTGCCTGTTTCGCCGCAGCAACACCCATCTCGGCCTGCAGCGATAGCGCCTCATCCGGGCGCGGTGAGAAGTGCGGCCGCATGCGTGCTGGATCAAGCACGCCCGCCTTGTCGACGACGTAGCGACGCTTGATGCCCGAAGCCTTCTCGATGAATTCGACGGAGGATTCAGCAACGGCAGCCACGCTTCCAGCTGCGATGGCGGCTGCGTTTTCCTCGTTGAAGTGCTTGGCGTAAGCGTTGAAGGCAACGACCAGCTCGTCGTTGCTGATGACTTCCGGGGCGACCCACAGGCCGGTACCGGTGATGACGACGTTGTGCATATCAAACAACCGTTCCAATTGTGTGACGGCGAAGATAGCACAGGCGTCGCCCGGCGGCGACATCCCGGATGGTGAATGCTCAGAAAAAGAACGGTGCGACGAGGATGCCGGCGAGCAGGGCTGCGATCACGGCCAAGAGTGCATTCTGTCGCCGCTGCCCGGCGGCAATTTCGGCCAGCAGGGGCGAAAGATCCGGTGCCGGCGGGCGCGAGAGGGTCTGGTGCACGAGTCGCGGAATCTGCGGTAGCGTGTGCGCCCAGTTCGGCGCTTCCAGTTCGAGCGCCTTCTTCAGGCCGCGCAGGCCGACCTGTTCGCTCATCCAGCGCTCCAGAAACGGCTTGGCCGTCTTCCACAGATCGAGGTTTGGGTCGAGCTGGCGGCCGAGGCCTTCGATGTTGAGCAGGGTTTTCTGCAGCATGACCAGCTGCGGCTGGATCTCGACGTTGAAGCGGCGCGAGGTCTGGAACAGACGCAGCAGTACCTTGCCGAAGGAAATTTCGCTCAGCGGCCGGTCGAAGATCGGCTCGCAGACGGCGCGGATGGCTGCTTCGAATTCGTCTTCGCGGGTATCGGCAGGTGCCCAGCCAGCCTCGATATGGGCCCGGGCGACGCGCTTGTAGTCGCGCTGGAAGAAGGCGAGGAAGTTCTGCGCCAGGTAGTTCTTGTCGGTGTCGGTCAGCGTGCCGACGATGCCGAAGTCGAGCGCGATGTAGCGGCCATGTTTTTCACCGGCGGTGGCGACGAAGATGTTGCCGGGGTGCATGTCGGCGTGGAAGAAGCCGTCGCGGAAGACCTGGGTGAAGAAGATCTCGACGCCAGCGCGCGACAGTGCGCTGAGATCGACTTTGGCTGCGACCAGTGCCTCGGTCTGGCTGATCGGGATGCCGTGCATGCGCTCCATGACCATCACCGACGAGGTGCACCAGTCCCAATGCACTTCCGGCACCAGCAGCAGCGTCGAGCCTTCGAAATTGCGCCGAAGTTGCGAGCAGTTGGCGGCTTCGCGCATCAGGTCGAGTTCGTCGCGCAGGTATTTGGCGAACTCGGCAACGACTTCGCGCGGCTTCAGCCGCTTGCCATCGGACCAGACCTTTTCGATAAGGCCGGCGAGCGTTTCGAGCAGCGACAGATCGTGGTCGATGACCTGACGCATGTTCGGGCGCAGGATCTTGACCGCGACTTCACGGCCACCATCCTCGGCACGCAGGCGGGCAAGATGAACCTGTGCCACGGAAGCGCTGGCCACCGGTACCGGATCGAATTCGGCGAAAACTTCGCTGGCCGGCTTGCCATAGGCCTTCTCGATTTCAGCCAGGGCTTCCGCTGAGGAGAAGGGCGGCACCTGGTCCTGGAGCTTGGCCAGTTCGTCGGCAATGTCCGGCGGCAGCAGATCGCGCCGCGTCGACAGCACCTGACCGAACTTGACGAAAATCGGCCCCAGCGCTTCCAGTGCCAGACGCAGCCGAACGGCCTGTGGTTGCGAGAAGCGACGCCAGAAATGCAGCAGGCGCGACAGGGTCGCGAGGCGGCCGGACGGTTCATGCTCAAGCAGCATTTCGTCCAGCCCGTAGCGGCTGGACACGGCGAGGATCTTGGCTAGGCGGAAAACGCGCATCGAACGGGCAACTCAAGGGTTACGGCAGCTAGGAAGCCGTGAGTTTATCCCGAAATGGCTGCAATCCGCCCGGTGTTGCAGCGTAGTGCTCGATCCCGTCTTGCCGGGCGCACTATTTGCAGGCGTGGTGTTCCAGATAATGCTTGAGCACCATCCTGAGCATGGCTACCCGATCGGTCTTGCCTTCTTCCTCAGCCAACCGGATATCGTCGCGGATCATGGCCTTCACCCGCTTTTCGCCGGCGGGGGTATGGATCAGGTAGTTGCCCATCTCCAGCGCGATCATTTCCGGAATATGTTCGTGTTGTGCAATGGCGTCGATTTCTTCTTCCGTTAATTCCGAGAGTTCGACGCAGTCATTCCAGGTCAACATGGCAGCCTCCCTTGAGATACTTATGTCCAGTGAAGCACTTTCGGATTTGCCCGGAGTTGATCGGCGACAAGCAAACCGGTCTTTCAGGTGTTTTTGCCACCCGGCACGGGCATGAAAACCCCTGAAAACAGAGATTTTGCGACGATTCTCGACCTGCCGGAAGCGCGTATAATCGCCGTTTTGGCATTCTTTCCGGCTTCATGACCCTCGACATTCGCACCCACATCGCCGATCTGCTGCGCGCGGCGCTCAACAGCGTTGCGCCCGATGCGGCGAACACTCCCATTCTGCTTGAGCGCCCCAAGCAGGCGTCGCACGGCGACTTCGCCAGCAACCTGGCGCTGCAACTGGCCAAGCCGCTGCGCCGCGCCCCGCGCGACGTGGCGCAACTGCTGCTCTCCGAACTGCCGGCCTCGCTTTGGCTGGAAAAGGCCGAGATCGCCGGTGCCGGCTTCATCAATTTCACGCTGAAGGCTGCCGCCAGGCTCAAGGTGGTCAGTGACGTGCTGACTGCCGGCAGCGCATATGGGGGCTCGCAGGCAGGCCAGAAACAGAAGGTCCAGATCGAGTTCGTGTCGGCCAACCCGACCGGCCCGCTGCACGTCGGCCATGGCCGTGGCGCGGCCTACGGCGCTTCGCTCGCCAGCCTGCTGAGCTTTGCCGGCTGGGACGTGACGCGCGAGTACTACGTTAACGATGCCGGCCGGCAGATGGACATCCTCGGCCTGTCGACCTGGCTGCGCTACCTCGAATTGCATGGCGAGAACGTGCCTTTCCCGCCGAACGGCTACCAGGGCGACTATGTGCGCGACATGGCCGGCCAGATGCAGGCGGCCCATGCCGCCAAATATGTGCGGAAGGCCGCCGATGTCCTGGCGGGCACCCCCGGCCTGCCGGATGCCGGCCGTGCCGACGACGAGGCGAAAACCCAGCGCGAGCTGCATCTCGATGCGCTGATTGCCAACGCCAAGTCCCTGCTTGGCGAAGACTGGCCGTATGTGCATAGCCATGCGCTGAGCGAACAGTTGGCTGATGGCCGTGATGACCTGGAGGAGTTCGGCGTCCATTTCGAAGTCTGGTTCTCCGAGAAGGCGCTGTTCGATACCGGTCTCGTCGCCCGCTGCGTCGAGAAGCTCGAAGCCGCCGGCCACATCTACCAGCAGGATGGCGCCAAGTGGTTCCGCTCGACCGCCTTCGGTGACGAAAAGGACCGCGTCGTACAGCGCGACAACGGGCTCTACACCTACTTCGCCTCCGACATCGCCTACCACCTGAACAAGTTCGAGCGCGGCTTCGACAAGGTCATCAACATCTGGGGTGCCGACCACCACGGCTACATCCCGCGCGTTACCGGCGCACTGCAGGCACTCGGGCTCGATGCCGGCAAACTGCAGGTGGCGCTGGTGCAGTTTGCCGTGCTCTACCGCAACGGCCAGAAGGCCTCGATGTCGACGCGCTCCGGCGAATTCGTGACGCTGCGCGACCTGCGTCGCGAAGTCGGCAACGACGCCTGCCGCTTCTTCTATGTACTGCGCAAGTCGGACCAGCACCTCGACTTCGACCTCGACCTGGCCAAGAGCCAGTCGAACGAGAACCCCGTGTATTACATCCAGTACGCGCACGCCCGTGTCTGCTCGGTGATGAACGCCTGGGCCGAGGCTGGCGGCGACGAGGCCGAACTGGCCCGGATTGATCTTTCGCGCCTCGATAGCCCGCACGAACTGGCGCTGGCGGCGAAGCTGGCCGAGTTTCCGGAAATCATCGGTGCTGCGGCCAATGATCTGGCACCGCACTCGATCGCCTTCTACCTCAAGGATCTCGCTGCCGATTTCCACAGCTGGTACAACGCCGAGCGCATGCTGGTCGAGGATGTCGCGCTCAAGGATGCTCGTGTCGCAATGGCCGCCGCCGTGCGCCAGACGATCCGCAATGGCATGGCCATTCTCGGGGTATCCTGCCCCGTGGCGATGTGAGTCTTTGTATTCCCCTGTGATCCCGATGCTGTTTTCTTGTTAGGAACGACTGAAGCAATGAGCCGTGACATGAAACCCAAACGCGCCCCGACGAAGAAGAAGTCGCATGGCGGTACGCTCGTCGGCCTGTTCATCGGCCTGGTGTTCGGCATCGTCGGTGCCGCTGCCGTGGTCTGGTACATCAACAAGATGCCAACCCCGTTCAACAAGCAGGTGACGCAACAGTCGGCGGCGAAGCCTGCAGAAAACGGCAAGGCGCAGGCCGGTGTCACGGCGGTGCCGGCAGTGCCGGCACCGCTGCCGGGCAAGCCCGGCGATCCGATTCCCGAAAAGCGCTTCCAGTTCTACGACATCCTGCCGGGCAAGGCCGAGGCCAAGGTCGATTCGGCTGCGGCGACGGCCAAGCCGGACCAGAAGGATGGCAAGGAGGGGAAGGAAGGCAAGGAGAAGGATACGGCCGCCAAGGAAACCATCTTCCTGCAGGCGGGTTCTTTCCAGACGCCCGGCGATGCTGACAACCAGAAAGCCAAGCTTGCGTTATTGGGTATGGAAGCCTCGATCCAGCAGGTGATGCTGCAGGATAAGGTCTGGTATCGCGTTCGCCTCGGGCCGTACGCGAAGGTCGACGAAGTAAACAAGGTTCGCTCGGAGCTTGCCAAGCAAGGCATCGAGGCAGCGGTTGCCAAGAAAGACTAAGGAGAATACAGATGCAGAAACGTACTTTCATCACCACGGTTTTCGGCCTCGCCGCCGCTTTCCTGATGGCGGCTTCGGCACAGGCGCAGGTGGCCGGCAAGGATTACGTGGCGATCAGTCCGCCGCAGCCGACCGAGAACCCGGCCAAGATCGAAGTGATCGAGTTCTTCTCCTACGGCTGTCCGCACTGCAAGGATTTTCATCCGCTGATCAGCAAGTGGGCGGCCAAGCTGCCTTCTGACGTGGTCTTCAAGCGGGTGCCGATTTCATTCGGTCGTGCGCAGTGGGCCAACCTCGGCAAGCTCTACTACACCGCCGAGGCGCTCAATGAGCTAGGCCGGCTCGACAACGCGGCATTCATTGCCCTGCACGAAAAGGGCGTCAAGCTCTACGACGATGCGACGATCAACCAGTTCGCGGTTCAGGAAGGGGTAGACGGCAAGAAATTTGCCGAGGCCTATGGTTCGTTCGGCGTACAGAGCAAGATGAAGCGTGCCGACCAGCTGGCTCAAGGCCACAAGGTGCAGGGCGTGCCGGCGATTGCCGTCGATGGCCGCTACATGGTGCTGAACGAGGGCGTGCAGGGCTACGAAGAGCTGCTCGCACGCGCCGACAAGGTTATCGGCAAGGTGCGCAGCGAGAAGAAAAAGTAGGTGTGACGGCAGTGTCCGACACCCCGAAAACCCGCAGCACGCTGCGGGTTTTTCTTACCGGTGCTTCCAGCGGTATCGGCGCGGCACTGGCTCGCCACTATGCGCGCGAAGGCGCCATCATCGGTCTGGTGGCGCGCCGTGCCGAGGTGTTGGCAACGCTGGCGGACGAATTGCAAACGCTGGGCGGCGACGCAGCCGTCTACGTTCTGGATGTGACGGATGCGGCGGCGCTGGATGCCGCTGCGCAGGATTTTGTGGCGCGCTTTGGTGCCCCGGACATCGTCATCGCCAATGCTGGCGTTTCTGCCGGCACGCTGACGGAATACGCGGAGGATATGGCCGTGTTCCGCCGTGTCGTTGATACCAATGTGTTCGGCATGGTCGCCACCTTTGCCCCCTTCATCGCCCCGATGCGTGCGACGGCAAACGTTCATGAACGGCGGCTGGTCGGCATC
>JAUPVD010000090.1 GCA_030917225.1 Pseudomonadota bacterium | reverse complement strand
TCACCGCCAGCGCCTCCTCGCCGCTTTCTTCCCGCAGGGCCGGGTGCGCAACGAACTCCAGCCCCGCCGAAGCCAGCTGCTCAAGCACGCCATGGCGCGCATCGCCACCGAGCATCGACTGCGTGCAGCCGCCACAACCCGAGGCCTGAAGCCAGAAGAGGTTCATTTGGGGAAACCCTTTAAACCACGGAGCTCACGGAGAGCACAGAGAAAATACAAAACCCTGCTTCGCTTTTCTCCGTGCTCTCCGTGCCCTCCGTGGTTAACGAACTGCAGCTTCATTTTTTCTCCAGCCCATAACGTTCCAGCTTGTTGCGCAGGCCGACGCGCGAGAGGCCGAGCTCGGCCGCAGCCTTCGACTTGTTCCAGCGATGCCGGATCAGCGCCTCTTTCACCACCTGCGCTTCGAGTTGATCCATGCGCTCCTTGAGGCCGCCTTCGAGACCGGCGAGCAGAGAGAGATCGGCCGCCTGCGTTTCACCCACAGGGGTGCGCAGCACGCGCGGCGACAGCAGCTCGGCGCCAAGCTTTGGCGTCTCGGCCAGCGCCAGCATGCGCAGGATTTCGTTCTGCAGTTCGCGCACGTTGCCGGGCCAGCGGTAGGCGGCAATGCAGGCCGCCGCCTCGCTGGTGAATCCTTCGCAGGTTTTGCCCAGCGCCTTTTGCGACGCTTCCAACAACCGTGTGGTCAGCAGGGGAATGTCCATCGGCCGGTCGCGCAACGGCGGCACGTGCAAGGGCACAGTGGCCAGCCGATAGTAAAGATCTTCGCGGAAGCGGCCCTCGCGCACGTCGGCTTCGAGGTCGCGGTTGGTGGCGGCGATCACGCGCACATCCACCGAGACCGGCCGCGCACCGCCGAGCGGGCGGAACTCGCCTTCCTGCAGCACGCGCAACAGCTTGACCTGGAAGGCCGGCGAGGTTTCGCCGATCTCATCGAGGAAGATGGTGCCACCGTCGGCCTGCTGGAACAGGCCGATGCGATCCTCATAGGCGCCGGTGAAGGCGCCGCGCTTGTAGCCGAAGAGTTCGGCCTCCAGCAACTGGTCGGGCAGCGCGCCGCAGTTCTCGATGACGAAAGCTTTTTCGGCGCGCCGGCTGCAGTAGTGGATGGCACGCGCCACCATCTCCTTGCCGGTCCCCGATTCGCCGGTAACGAGCACCGACAGGTCGAAAGGCGCGACCTTCTCGACCAGCTGGCAAACCGGATTGAGCGGACTGTTCGGCGCACGAATCAGGCCATCGAGACCGAACTCGCGCTTGACGCGCTCGTACTTCATCTCGACGCGCTTCTTCAGCACCGGCTCGGCCGCACGCAGATCAACCGACAGGCGCTGGTTTTCCTGCTGCAGCCGCCAGACGTTGTGGGCATTCTTCAGCGTCAGCAGCAACTGTTCGGGCTGCCAGGGCTTGAGCAGATACTGGTAGATGCCGGCCTCGTTGATGCCGTCGATGATGTCTTCCGCGTCGGTATAGCCGGAGAGAATGATGCGCACCGAATCCGGCCACTGGCTGCGCACGTTCTTCAGGAACTGGACACCGGTGGTCCCCGGCATGCGCTGGTCGCACAGGATGATCTGCACACCGCCAAGCGGCCCCTCACGTTCGAGGATCAGTTGCGCCTCATCGGCACCGGCAGCGGTGAATACTTCGAAATCCTCTTCCAGCGTTCGGCGCAGCGCTTCCTGCGAACGAACCTCGTCGTCGATGACGAGCACGGCGGGGAGCTTGAGTTTTTGCGGTGCGTTCATTGCGGCACCTTCCAGTCGAGATCGCGATGTTTTGCCAGATGCCGAGGCGTCCACGACTGCGGCGACTTCTGCACGAAGTGGAAACGGGCCACGTGGTAGCTCGGGTCGAAGCCGTAGAAGTTGCGGCGCATGTGTTCGAGTTCTTCGGCGCGATACTGGGCGAGCGGCTTGATGGCCTCGTCAGCAGCGCGCTTCTCGCGCTTGGCAGCAAGGCGCTGTTCAAGATCGGGAGCGGCGGCGAGTTCGGCGGCACGGCGCGCAGTGTCGACGCGAAAAGCATCGATATCCGCCGCCAGGCAGGCATCGATGAAGCCATTGGCCACCCCGGCCTTCGCCGTCAGTGGCAGGCGATTCTGCATGATCGCGCGGGCACCGTCTTCGCCGACACGCGGTGGCAGCAGGTAGGTCCAGTATTCGGAGCCGAACAGGTTGCCCATGTTCTTGTAGTGCGGGTTCATCAGCGCGCCGTCGCGCATCCAGACGAAGTCGGCAGCACGCGCCAGGAAGCAGCCGCCGGCACCGCAGTTGCCCTGCACCGCAGCGACGGTCAGATGGGTTTCGGTGCGGATGATCGCTTCGGCCAGGTTGTCGATGGCGTTGATGTTGGCCCACGACTCATCCGCCGGCGATTCTGCTGCTTCGATCAGGTTGAGATGCACGCCGTTCGACCAGAAATCGCGGCTACCCATCAGCACGATCACCTTCGTCGGCCGCGCCGTTGCCCAGCGGTAGGCGGCGAGCAAACGCTGGCACTGCTGCGTGCCCATGGCGCCGTTGGTGAAGTCGAAGTGCAGGAAACCGACATGCTGCGCTTCCTCGTAGCGAATGTCCTGCCAGGTGGCGTGCTGCTGTGCCCACCAGCCATCGAGTGCCGCCTCGGGCAGTGTCGCGCTCTGTTCGGCAAAAGCCAGCGTCGCCGGCAGCTTGAAGCCATCCTTGCGTTTTACATGTCCGATCCATACGGCACCATCGGCGGTCGCACGACACAGCGCCGTTTCGCGGCGGGCGATCAACTCGCCCGGCATGCCGCGCAGGCTGCTTTCGGCGGAGGCGTCGAAGAGATGGCAGGCTTCGCCGAACAGCGTGTCGGCAACGCCGGGAAAACCGTCTGCCGCATTGATCTTCGCCAGCACAGTTGCTGTCGTGTCATGCGACCAGTCGACGGCTCGTTCAATCTGTTTCATCAAGGGCCGCAGTTGGCCACGAACCGCAGGGTTGTCATAGTCGAGCGGTGTCGGCACAAAATTCCCCGCCACAAAACGCTCAACCGCCTTCAGCACCCCGCGTGTTGCTGCCTCAGTGACTTCGTTGCGGTAGAGGCTTGATTTCTTCGCCACGCGCATCGGGAAAGTCTCGCTGGCCCAGATCGGCCCTGCGTCCATCTCGGCTTCGGCCTGAAGCACAGTGACGCCCCACTCGCCCACTTGTTCCTGAATTGCCCAATCCAGTGCCGACGGGCCGCGGTCACCCACGATGCCGGGGTGCACGATCAGACAGGTGTGCTGCTTCCAGATCGATTCCGGAATGGCGCGGCGCAAGTAGGGCGCCACGATCAGGTCCGGCTTGAACAGCGCAACCGCTTCCTCGGCGACCGAATCAGCGATATCGAACTCGATCGACACCAGATGTCCACGGTCGGTCAGTTCGCAGTAGAGGCGCTGCGTCAGGCTGTTGAAGGTGTGGGTCAGGAAGAGAATGCGCATATTGCTTACGTCAGGGCATGCCGAAAGGGTATTTGCAACGGAAGCGCAAAACACTGCCTCCCGCATCTGCAAGGCTTGCCGCTCAACACCCAGTCAATGTGCATACACCTATCACTTTCGTCTTATTTTTCAACAGCTTCGCCTGCGCTA
>JAUPVD010000089.1 GCA_030917225.1 Pseudomonadota bacterium | reverse complement strand
TCTTCCTGAGTCTGGGCCGAGATTTCGTAGACGCTACGCGAGTAGGCAACGGCCTTCTCGACATTCGGCTGGGCCAGGGTGGCCTGAACCGAGATGGCTTCTTGTGCATCCTTGGCGCCAAGCAGGGCCTTGGTGTTGGAAACGCTGTCTTCCAGGACCGAACGGGCGGTGTTCAGGTTCAGGGCAGCAACGCGCTCGGCCGAAGCCAGGGCGGTGTTGGCAAGGGTCAGCAGGGACTCAACGGCAGCCTTGTTGGCGGCGGCAAACTGTTCCGGGGTAGCAAACATGGTCAATCTCCTAGTAGGTGGGTTTCAAATCTATGCAGCACCGCACGGTTTTGATCGCACATGTTGCGCTGCAGCATGGATTGAATTATAGGGATGATTTTCCCGATGTCAACTATTTTTTGGTGCAGCGCACAATAAATATTTTGTGCTTTATAAACAGTTGTTTAATGGGCTGGTGATGTGTCGCCTCGGCAGGCGAAGCTGCGGGGCAGCATGGTGCTGCCCCGGCGGGGTTCAGCGATGCTTGAATTCCGGCTTGCGCTTCTCGGCAAAGGCCGCCATGCCTTCCTTCTGGTCTTCCAGCGCGAAAGAGGCGTGGAAGACGCGGCGCTCGAAAAGCAGGCCTTCCTGCAGCGAGGACTCGAAGGCGCGATTCACCGTTTCCTTGACCATCATCACTGCTGGCAGCGAGAAGGCAGCGATTTTCGTGGCCGCATCCATGGCTTCGTCAATCAGCTTGTCGGCCGGAACGATGCGTGAAACGAGGCCGGCCCGTTCGGCTTCCTCGGCGTTCATCATGCGCGCGGTGAGGCACATGTCCATGGCCTTGGCCTTGCCGACGGCACGCGGCAGGCGCTGGCTGCCGCCGGCACCGGGCAGGGTGCCGAGCTTGATCTCGGGCTGGCCGAACTGGGCGGTGTCGGCGGCGATAATGAAATCGCACATCATCGCCAGTTCGCAGCCTCCACCCAGCGCATAGCCGGCAACGGCGGCGATGACCGGCTTGCGGCAGGTCTTTACGCGTTCCCAGTTGCGGGTGATGTAGTCGCTCTTGTAGGCGTCCATATAGGAGAAGTCTTTCATCGCCGTGATGTCGGCGCCGGCGGCAAAGGCCTTCTCCGAGCCGGTGATGACGATGCAGCCGATGTTCTCGTCGGCTTCAAAGGCGTCGAGGGCGGTCTTCATTTCCTCGACCAGCCCGTCGCACAAGGCGTTCAATTGTTTCGGCCGGTTCAGGGTGATCAGGCCGACGCGGCCGCGCTGCTCGACAATGAGGTATTCGTAGGCCATGGCGCTCATTCCTTGTTGGGGACAGTCGTTGCCGGCTTCAAGGTGAGCGGCTCGCCCTTGTTCGGTTCGTTGGCATTTTTGCCCTTCGGCTGGATGATCGCGCGGACGCGACCACCCTCGGCCTTGGCCGGGCCCTTGCCGTCGGCTGAAACGCCGGAGGTAACCAGGTATTTCTCGTTGGCGCCATCGTAGGAAATGAAGTTGCCCTTGACCTCGTCCAGGCCGCTGCGGACCCAGGCCCGGATGAAGAATTCGGTGGTCTCGGTGCGTGCGTCATGTTCGATGCGCTCGCCTTCGCCTTCGATATATTCGTCCTTGCCTTCGCGCTTCTGCCTGAAACGGGCAACGCCGCCCGGGCCGCCGTGCGCGACACCCTTCTGGAAACCGTCGGCATCCTGTGTCACCACCAGGCGGTCGGTGCGGATGGACAGCGTGCCCTGTGTGAGGACGACGTTGCCTTCGTAGACCTGGACTTTTTTCACGTCATCGACGTTGATGCGGTTGGCTTCGAGGGTGATCGGCTTCTCCCGGTCAGCCTTTTCCGCAAGCGTTGGCAGGGATAGCGAGGCCAGCAAGGCGGCAATGAAGAGTCGTTTCATGGTTTGGCTTTCGCCTTTCTGCTTTCAAACTGACCGACGGCCTGGGATTCAAGCACGTAGGTCTGGGTCTTGTTGTCGATGTGCATGCCGACACCCTTGAGCCAGCTTTTCCCTTGGGTAAATAGCACCGGTGTCTTGGTGGACGCGGTTTCTTCTTCCGTGTGAATGGTCAGGTCCGCCATGTAACCGAACAGCGCCGCTCGTGTCGGGGTCGCATCGCGCTTGATCTGCACGTCATCCTGCATCTGGACGATTTCGCCTTCGCTATTCACGTGCGCCGTCAACGAACTCATGGTCAGCGTTGGTTTGCTCGGGCTGAAGTAAACCAGGTGCGGCAGGGTGACATCGGTGGTGTCGTCGTCCGGATAGTGCCGCGTTTCCTTGGCGGTGAAGGTGTACTGGAGCTTGCCGGCCTTGTTCAGCTTGTTCATCTGCATGCCGCTGATGATGTAGTCCGGATCGTGGCGGTTCTTGCCGTCGCTCTTTTCTTCCTTGATATCCGTGATATGCAGGAGCCAGAAGCTCAACCCGGCGAGAACGCCGAGAACAGAGATTGGAAAGATGGCGGTTGCCCAGTTTTTCATTGTGGCAACCACGGAGCGATGACGTCTTCCAGCTTGCCCTGCGCAGCAAGGATGAAGTCGCACACTTCTCGAACGGCGCCATGGCCGCCGCACTTGCGGGTCACCAGCGCGGCGCGCTGCAGTACCGAATCGTGGCCGTTGGCGGGGGCTGCGGAAAAACCGCATAACCCCATGACGGCCAGATCCATCACGTCGTCGCCCATATAGCCGGCTTGGTCGGCGGTGAGGCCCAGTTCGGCAAGCATGCCGTTCAGGCAGGCGGCCTTGTCATGAACACCCTGATGGAGACAAGGTATGCCGAGGTTGCGGGCGCGCAGCTCGACGCACGGCGCCTTGCGGCCGGTAATGATGGCGACGGTGATGCCGGCCTTTTCGAGCATTTTCAAGCCAGCGCCATCGAGCGCGTTGAAGGCCTTCAGCTCGGTACCTTCGTCGGTGTAGTAGATGGAACCGTCGGTCATGACGCCATCGACGTCGAAGGCCATCAGTCGCACATTCCTGGCGCGGTCGGTGGCGCTCATCAGATGACCTTGGCCCGGAAAAGATCGTGCATGTTCAGGGCACCGATCAGCTCGCCCTCGGCGTTGGTGACCGGTAGCGCATTGACGCGGAACTGCTCCATCATCTCGACAGCCTCCACCGCCAGCTTGTCCGGGCCGATGGTGCGCGGGTTGCGAGTCATCACGTCGGCAACCTTGAGGGCGCGCAGGTCGATGTTCTTTTCAAAGGCCCGGCGGATATCGCCGTCGGTGAAGATGCCGATCACCTGCCGGTCGGCCGATACCACGGTCGTCATGCCGATGCCGCCGCGCGAGATTTCGAGAATGGCCGCGGCGACCGGGGCTTCCGGCGGCACGGCTGGCGGCGCTTCGCGCATGACGTCACGAACATGGGTCAGCAGGCGGCGGCCAAGTGCACCGCCGGGGTGGGAACGGGCAAAGTCTTCGGTGCCAAAGCCGCGCTCGTCCAGCAAGGCTACCGCCAGGGCGTCTCCCAGCGCGAGGGCCGCCGTGGTGCTGGCGGTCGGCGCCAGGTTGAGCGGGCAGGCCTCCTCGGCAACACCGGCGTCAAGATGGGCATCTGCTTCGCGCGCCAGTGAGGACTGCGGGTTGCCGGTCATGGCGATGACCTTGCCGCCGAGCCGTTTGACGATCGGGATGATGGCCATCAGCTCGGCGCTTTCGCCGGAATTGGAGAGGGCAATCAGCACATCGTCACGGGTGATCATGCCGAGGTCGCCATGGCTGGCTTCGGCCGGGTGTACAAAATAGGCCGGGGTGCCGGTGCTGGAGAACGTGGCAGCGATCTTGCGGGCGATATGGCCCGACTTGCCCATGCCGCTGACGATCACGCGGCCATGACAATTGAGGATGAGCGCCAGCGCGGCGAGAAAATCGCCATCGATGCGGCTGGCCAGGGCGGCGACCGCGTCGGCTTCGATGCGAAGAACCCGCCGTGCCAGATCGAGCGCTTTCGGCGAGGGCTGAATTTGGTTCATGGATTCGATGCGGTTATGATTCGTCGAAGTATAGCAGATCAGCCCAGAGCCCCAGATTCCATGCCCCATAGACGCGAACGCCATCGATGAGCACATTGCAGCTTTCTCTCCTGCTGCTGGGGACGTCGGTGCTGGCTGTCATTCTGTTCCGCCGGCTCAACCTGCCGCCGGTGCTTGCCTACCTGCTGGTCGGCACGGCGATCGGCCCGCATGCACTCAACCTGATGGACAGCGCATCGAATGCTTCCTATCTGGCGGAATTCGGCGTGGTCTTCCTGATGTTCTCGATCGGCCTCGAATTCTCGCTGTCCAAGCTCTACGCGATGAAGCGCATCGTTTTCGGTCTGGGCCTGCTGCAGGTGGTGTCCACGCTGGTCCTGACGGCGCTGATCTGTCTCGTCTTCGACATGCACTGGCAGGGCGGGGTGGCCCTTGGTGGCGTGTTGGCAATGTCTTCAACGGCGGTGCTGACCAAGTTGCTGACCGACCGCATGGAACTGGATTCGAAGCACGGCCGCGAGGTCATGGGGGTTCTGCTCTTCCAGGATCTGGCCGTGGTGCCGCTGCTGATCCTCATTCCTTCCTTCACCAAGTCGCCGGAGCAGATGGCGATGATGATGGGGGTGGCGGCGATCAAGGCGGTGGTAGTGCTGTCGCTGGTGCTTTATTTTGGCCAGCGGCTGATGCGCAAGTGGTTCTTCATTGTCGCGCGCGGCAAGTCGGCCGAGTTGTTCATGCTCAACGTGCTGTTGATCACCCTCGGACTGGCCTATCTCACTGAACTGGCCGGGCTTTCGCTGGCGCTGGGTGCCTTCGTGGCCGGCATGCTCATCTCCGAGACCGAATACCGCTACCAGGTGGAAGAGGACATCAAGCCTTTCCGCGATGTGCTGATGGGCCTGTTCTTCGTCACCATCGGCATGCTGCTCGACATGCATCTGGTGCTCGGCAACTTTCTCCTGGTATTGGCGGTGCTGGCGGGCTTGCTGGTGGTCAAGTTCGTGGTCATCGGGGGGCTTTCCCGCCTTCTTGGCTCGGCGCCCGGGACGGCTATCCGGACGGGTTTGTGGCTTTGCGCCGGCGGTGAGTTCGGCTTCGTGCTGCTGGCCGAGATCAAGCGCTTCAGTCTGGTGCCGGCCCTTGCCTCGCAGGCCGTGCTGGCAGCGCTGGTGCTGTCAATGCTGATTGCGCCGATCATCGTCCATTTCGCTGACCGCATCGCGTTGCGCTTCGCTGCAAGCGAATGGCTGCTGCGTTCGATGGAACTGACCAACATCTTTGCCCAGACCATGGGGACAGAGCGTCACGCCATCATCTGTGGATTCGGGCGCAGCGGCCAGACGCTGGCGCGCTTTATGGTGCAGGAACAGGTAGGTTACATGGCCCTCGACCTGGACCCCGAGCGGGTGCGAGAAGCGGCGGCAGCGGGCGAAAACGTCGTTTTCGGCGACGCAGCCCGACGCGAGACATTGCTGGCCGCCGGGGTGACCCGCGCCAGCGTGCTGGTCGTGACGTTCACCGACACGCGTGCCGCCGAACGCATCCTGCAACTGGTGCATGAACTCAAGCCCGACCTGCCGGTGATCGTGCGCACCTACGACGATACCGACATGGGCCGCCTGCGTGCGGCAGGCGCCACCGAGGTGGTGCCGGAATCGCTGGAGGGGAGCATGATGCTCGCCTCGCACGCCCTCGTGCTGATCGGCATTCCGATCAATCGGGTGCTCAAGCGTATCCGCGAAATGCGCGGCAGCCAGTACCAGTTACTGCGCGGCTTCTTCCACGGGCAAACGGACCGCGAAGAAGATGTGCACGACAGCGATGCTGTTCGCCTGCATTCAGTGACGCTGGCGCCGGGCGCGCGGGCTATCGGGCGCTCGCTACTCGGGCTGGAACTGGGCGAACTCGGCGTGACCGTCAGCGCCGTGCGCCGCCGCAATATCCGCGTGGTGGAACCTTCGGACGATCTCTACTTCAAGGAAAACGATGTGGTGGTGCTGTTTGGTCGGCCGGAAGGTTTGGCGGTGGCCGAGGAAAGGTTGCTGAAAGGCTGACAAAGAAAAAGCCCGCCGAAGCGGGCTTTGAGGGTTGCAGCGTTATCGGTTAGAACGACACACAGACTGTGTAGAGGACGGCATCGTTTGCGGCGGTGACGTTCTCCGCATTTGCTTGGTTTGCAACGTTATCGACGATGGCCCGAACGGTTCCCGTTTGTGAATTGCCGTCGTCGATCGTGACGTCTATCTGGCGTACGAAACGCCCTTGAATGCCTTGCGAACAGACGTAAAAACTGGCCGGGTAGGGGGTTGCCGGAGCTGTCAATACAGCATCGCTGGTTACCCCGATTCTGCCGCCTTCGGCATTGCGAGGTATGTAATTTGCTGCACCAGTATCGGTAGTGCCGGTGGCGAGGCCGGCAAAGCGCACATGCTGCCAGAACAGGTAACTTTCATCGGTTGCGGTGTCGGAGTTCCAGTTGCCGTTGATACGGGCATTGCCAACGACGCCCGGCGTCGTTGCAAGTGTTCCGCCGGCAAGATTTGTGTTTGCGGCGCGATCATCGCCGGGGAGTCCCCGGAAGCGGTCCTGATATGCGTAGACGAAGGACGAGATGCCGCGAAAATCATTGGCGAGATTCTTGACTTTTGCGTTGTTGACCAGCTCTTGGCCCTTCAGCACGCCTCCGAGCAGCAGGCCGATGATGACCAGTACAATGGCGATTTCGACCAGAGTGAAGCCGGATTGTTGATTTTTCATTTTGCTTACCTGTTAAGGTTATTGCGACAACTAACCCTCTGCATGATTCGTGCCATACGCCTATGCCTTATTTCATAGGGTTTATTATGGATAAATGTCGGTTGACTGACAAAAACGCTGTTTTCGGTGTCGAGATTTCGACGGCTTTGCGCACAAGGACTGCGCAGTCATGACGCTCCTGGCTCGCGCAGGTGGTTTTTTGGTCGAGCGGCAACGGGGGTTGCTGACGCTTCTCCTGGGCTTGCTGCACCTGGCGCTGCTGGCTGATGGCAAAGGGCGGTTGGGGTTGGTGTGGTGGTTGGTCGACGTCGGTCTGTTCATGCTCTGGCAGCCCTTTGTGCGCTCCGAACAGAAGCTCGGGGTGTCGGCGCTTTCCAGCTTCGTTCTCCTGCTGGCTGTCGGCATCTGGGGTTACGGCGCGTGGTTGCTGCTGTTGTGGGCGGCGTTTCTGGCGGCACTGGTCGGAGGGCGAGTGCTCTTCGTCGAACACCGTGGCACTCGCCTTTTCTATCTGCTGGCCTTCGGCTATCTGCTTTCCTCGATCCTGCTCTATCTGGTGCCGCGCGTGGTGCCCAACCCCGGTGGCGAACGCGTGCTGCTCGAGCAGTTGTTCATGTGGGCAACGCCGATGGTGCTGTTCGCCATGCTGGTCATGCCGCTGCGCGAATGGGCGGGGCGGGTAGCAGCCGGGCCGGTCGACTTTGTCTACAGCCTGTTCGTGTTTCTGCTGGTGTCGGTGCTTGTGCTGGGCAGTCTGGCCTTCATGGTCATTCGCGGTACCGGCTATGTCGAGGCCTTGCTGAGCACCGTGGCGGTGATGGCGGCGATGCTGCTGTTGCTGGGCTGGGCATGGAATCCGCGTCCGGGCTTCGGTGGGGTGGGGGTCTTTTTCTCTCGTTATCTTTTGTCGGTCGGCCTGCCGTTCGAGCAGTGGTTGCATCGGCTGACGGAAATGGCCGAGGCCGAGCGTGACCCGGGGGCTTTTCTTGACCGCGTGCTGCAGCAGATGCTGGAATTGCCTTGGGTGGTCGGCGGCGAGTGGACGTCCGGTACGGACAAGGGCAGCTTTGGTACTTCCGGAGCCTTCACGCAGGAGTTTTCCATCCTTTCCGTGCGCCTGCATTTGCACACCCGCTATCGCCTCAGCCCGGCACTGGTCTGGCATTTCCGGCTGCTCATCCAGTTGGTGGCCGAATACCACATGGCCAAACTGCGCGAGCGCGAACTGGAGCAGATGAGTTACCTGCGGGCGGTTTACGAGACTGGCGCGCGGCTGACGCACGACGTCAAGAATCTGCTGCAGTCGCTCAACAACCTCTGCTACCTGGTGCAGTCGCTGGAGGGGGAGCGAGCGTCGGAGATTCAGCCACTGATGCAGCGCCAGTTGCCGGTCATCGTGCAGCGCCTTGAGCAGACAATGGAAAAGCTGCGTCGGCCACGTGGGGGAGGCGGGCCGATGCTCGGTGCCGAGGCCTGGTGGAATGCCTTGCGCCAGCGCTTCGAATCGCAGGGCGTGTTGTTCGAGGCAGATCGCTGCTTGTCTGATTCGGCAGTACCAACCGCGCTGTTCGACAGCGTTGCCGACAATCTGATCCAGAATGCCCTGGACAAGCGGGCGCAGTCGCCGGAGCTTACGGTTGCGGTTCGCCTGAGCGAAGGTGGCGCCCGACTCTCGGTAACGGACAGCGGATTTGCGGTGCCTGAGGCAGTGGCGGATTGCCTGTTCCGCGCGCCAGTGGCGTCCGAAAATGGTCTCGGCATCGGTCTCTATCATGCCGCCCAGCAGGCTGCTGAACTGGGGCATGAGTTGCGCCTG
>JAUPVD010000088.1 GCA_030917225.1 Pseudomonadota bacterium | reverse complement strand
GTCGGGAAATCAACTTGCGGTTGTTGGGCAACCGGAGGAACCGGAAAATTCGGGTCATCACCACCAGGATTCGGGTCACGATAGCCAGCGCCCTTCATGATCTCGTCTGCAATCGGCGCCACCTGCGGCATCGTGGCAATCACCTGTGCACCCTGCATTGCAGCATAGGATGTTTCTGTGCCTGCCTTGACGGCTGCCGCTTCTAGCTGCTTCGTCTTCGCCCGCAGGTTTTCAAGCTCGGCACGCAAGCGATCAACTTCAAGCCTCTCAGCTTCGTCCTTCTTCGCCTGGTTCGCCTGACGCCGCGCCTCTTCTTCCGGGGTCGGCGTTTCGTTCGGGTCGGTCATACCAGTGACGGCGCGGATGCGCTGCAGAACCAGGGTCTTGTTCGGCAGGTCGAATAGCTCGATGGCCACGTCGAGCAACGCGGTCACAATCTCCGGAGAGGTCGGGGCAAGCTGCTGCAACAGTTCCATCATGGACTCTGCCGCGGCCTGTTGCAGCGTCTGCTTCCAGTTCTGCTCGCCGATGATGAAATTCGCTCGGCGCGCAGTGATGTCGTTGAGGATTTCTCCAGTCAACGGGTCCGGCGTGTTGATCTGAACATACTCGCGCTTCTGGCGCTCGCCAGTAATCGAGAACTCTTTCGGCTGATTGTAATACTGCTCGATCAGCGACAGCGTGATCTCGCCCTCAAGCTGGCGCGCCAGCAGCATGTTGTCGAAAATCTCGGCAGTAAGCACCGACCCCTGGTCGACCTTCTTCTGCACGGCGATGCCACTGATTGCGTTCGTATCGCGCCCCAGGTTCTCGTTCGTCACGCCGGCCGCGTTGCGGATGATCGCGGTATCGGCATCCATCAGGCGAACGTGCGACTCGGCCACATCATTCTGGCGATCAGTCTTGACCTTCGCCAGGCCGCCACGCGCCAGCAGCACCATGCCATCGGGAGCCGAGTATTCTTCGCGCGCCTCTTCGGCGGTCATGATTTCGTCGTCAAACGCATCGTTCTCGGCGATGATCTGGGACTGCGACAGGATGTGCTGCACCTTTGACATACGCTTGTTGAGCGCATCCTGCGGCCCGCGAATGGCCCTGGCCACGCCATACGGCGCCCCATCGCGCTTGCGGCGATAGCACCAGAACGGGATGAACGGATATTTGTTGTGCTGGTACGGACTCGGCTGGTCCGTGATGATGTTCTTCTCGGTCAGGATCGACACGCGCATCTTCATGCGCACGCAATCGACTGACGACGGACCAATACCAACCCTTTCGGTGGTCGGCTCCCGATACCAGCACTCGATCAGCAACACGCGCTCGCGCAGGTTGTTAGCCCAGGCGTCCGAGTCATACATCGTGTACTTGCCTGGCATCGGCGTTCCGGTGCCGATGTCGTCCATCAGGTTGCCGTTCCACCATTCGAGGTAGCTCTGCGAATCAGATGAAACCGCTGCGGCGCGCAGTTCCCGCTCTTTATCCGGGAAATAAGCAATGGCCAGATCGAGGTCGACCATGCGGAAGCGGAACAGGTAGCGCGAATCATTTATGTCGCGCCGCTCTCCAAGCGAATCGTGCAGCATGCCACGCCAAGACTGGTAGCGCTGATACACAGGTTCGTCTTCCGGGTCTTCCGAGATTCCGACTTCGAGCCATCCCATCCCGGCCTTGAACACATCGTCAGCCACGGCCGAACGCTCGAATCCTGTGTTGTTCACGTCATGCAAGTACTTCAGCAGCTTGGTCTTGACCTTGGCATCTTCTTCCGCTTCTTTCGATTCCTCGCGGGCATGCACAATGAAGTCCGTTCGCGTCCGGCGCTCGGTGCCGATCAGCCAGTCGATTGTCGACTTCGTTTCGTTGTAGACCACGGGAGCCTGGCCGCGGGCGCGCAGCACGGCCTTTTCCGAAGCGGTCCATTGTTCCGAGTCGTAATAGTCCTCATCAAGTGCCATCTGGTAGCGATTGACCGACTGGCGGCGCATTTCCTGCTGGAACCACGTCATCAACTGCGCGTGCTTCTTCATCTCGTCGGCCGGTTTCAGCGCCGGGCCGACCGCGACTTTCTTGCTCATATACTGGCCTCGCTCAAGACCTTGCCGTTCTGGTCCTTGTGAGTGATCTCCCAAAGCGCATCCGGCCGATCGGCAATGCGGACAGCGGATGGACAGGCGGGCATGTGCAGCAGGTCTGGCATCCACAGCAGCACGCAATCGCGTAGCGTCTTGGCTTCGATTTCAAGCAGCGGCTTCCCGAGAACCGGCAGCGCATTGATGATTTCCAGATAGCCGGCTGGCGTGATGTCTCCGGACGGGTCAGCATACTTGGCGGCCGAAGACAGGCATATCCCGAACACCCCGGCGTCAAGGCCGCCGCGTGCGGACCAGATCAGCATTGCCGGCTCGCCATCAACCCACTCAAGCGAGCAGTTATAGCCTCTGTGCGTGAAGGTTTTGAAGGATGCGGAGCCGCCGACACTGAAATAGCGACTTCCGTCCGACGATAGTATCGGGTGTTCCAGGTTCATGCGCGCAGCCAACTGAGGATAGTTGCGCGAATTGTGAGCCGCCAGCCAGTATTTAAGCCGTTCGCCAATCTCTTTCCTTGCGATGTGCGCGGCGATCAGCCCTTGGCGGAACCCTGGCGAAGCGCTTCATCATCAGCGCATAGCGACAGTTATGCACTACAACCCCATTCTCTACAGCGAAGGCTTGGTAAACGGGAACCTCCATGCAATAAACATCACTTCTTCCGGCGCTTTTCACTTGCAAGACGCGCGATGTGCTCTTTGCCTTCGGGAGTTGAAGTCCATAGCTTTTTTGAACAAGATATTGAGCATGTTTTGCTTGGCCTGAATCGGTTTGACATATATTCCGATCCGCACACTCCGCAAACAAAAGCAACAAGGTCCGCTCCATCTTTGCGGCGCTGCTTTGATCTACATGCGTTTGAGCAAAACCGATTACTCCCTTTTGGTTGAGACATAAACTTTTTTCCACAGCAATCACAAACGAACTCAACCTTTTGGCGAAGGAAGTGCTCGTTTCTCTTTCCTGCCTCGTATTGGGCTGATTTACCTGCATCTGTTTTTCGCCACTCAACCAAGGCCGCAAGCGCAGCGTCTGGTCGTCTTTGGTGTCCCTTGTTGTGGAGCGACAGATGCTCTTCTCCTGGAACGCAGCAAAGGTTTTCAATGGAGTTGTTATCCCTGTCACCATCTTTGTGATGAACATGGTAGCCATCTGGAATTTTTCCGTTAGAGTCTTCCCAAATCGCCCTATGAAGAAACTCTTTTGAACTACGGAAATATCTTCCAAAGCGAGTAAATCGCTTTCCGCCGTAAATGATTTCGTCCATTTTATTCCTTTGCTACGCGATACGGCATTGTGACATACCACGCCAGCAGAATCTATTGCGGCGACCCACTCTCCTGATTCAGACAAAATTTTGTGGTCAGGGGTGCAAAGCAGCTCGTACCCATCTTCAAACGTAACCATCACAAGCTCTGCCTGCTCTCTCGTCTTGCGGCAGTTGTTATATGGCATCCACTCCCCGCCGGCACTAAGAACCTCTCCGTTGCTTCCAACCAGATCAACTATTCTTTGCGCGCCAAATCTAGTAATAACCCTTGTGTCTTGATGCAAACATGCGCTGATGATGTCGTCCATCTCCTTGACGATCTTCCCGTCCTTGCGGTGATACAGTCGGAATTCTTCAAAGAACTCATCCAGGTGAGCGAACACCTTGAATCTCCCCGTCTGCATCCGGTCGAGCATTTCCAGCACTCCGGCCTCGACGCCGTTGCTACCGTCTTCCCATGTCGCGCGCTCGGGTAGCATGTTGAGGCCAGCTTCGCGATACTGCTCGGCCAGTTGCTCGCCGCTACCCTTGTCATGCTGCAATCCATCATGCGGCCAGGAAACCGGGATCCAGTCTCCCCACGCCTTGACTGATGGTGCAAAGAGAATAGGCGTCTGTTCGCGGGCTCGGTGCGCGTTGATCAGGTACAGGCAATCAGCGTCACGGTCCCACGCAAGGCGCGCAGCAGCGGCCGGGTGATCCCAGCCGAAATCGATTCCGTTGATCTGCGCCCAATGCTCCGGGATAGGAAACGCCGCCACCTTGATTGAGTCTTCTTCGACCGGAAAGATGCGTCCGCTGCCTAGTGTCGGAATGCCCTTGGCGCGCGCCTCGCGTTCGTGCGCAGGGAAGCTGGCGATGATCCGAACCCGCTCCTCCGGTGATATGTGTTCGGCGTCCTCTATCGTCATGTTGACGTCGGCACGGTCGGCGGTTTTCTCTTTCCCAAGGAAGCGCAGCACGACGGTCGACATCCCCTGCAGTGGCGTGAATGACATGGCGGCCATTCCGCCTGTTGCGATCGTCCGTGCCAATCCTTCGTCGTAGATTTCCTCTGGCGGTTCCTCGTCGAACCAAACGAAATCAACTGGCGGCCCCTGCCATTTCTTTCTCCCCTGTGCGTAATACTTGAAACGCAGGAACGACCAGCCATCGAAAACGCCATTCGTATGGTGCCTAACCTTTATGTAGTCGAACAGGTCTGCTGTGCCCGATGCCATGCCATAATCTCCACCCAGGCAGTCTGCCGGAATGGCTCCGGTTCCCTTTTCGCCGGCCAGTCCAAGCAATACGCGCTGAGGATTGTCGCGCGTAGCCTCTGCCGTCTCGCCGGATGCCCATACGACGGTCGGACGCGCCCAACGGCGGCCGTCCCACCAGTCTGGATACAGCCCGGTAAGGTGATACGACGCCTCGGACCCAACACAGAACGACTTGCCGTTCTGGTTTCCTGCGCGCAGCAGTCGTTCGCGCATCGTCGCGCCAAGCAGGTGAAACTTACGCTGTTTTGGATACGGCCGGTAATCGGCGATCTTGTTGCGCGCAAGCTGCCGCATTGCGTCGTCCAACAATGCCGCCCGCGCTTCCGGCGGCAGGCCGGAAATCATGTCGTCCAGTTTATCAAGACTGACCATTCAGCGCTTTCAAGCGTTGCACCATCGCCTGAAGCAGTTCGCGTGGCAAGCCGTCTAGCGCGCTCTTCTGCTTGTTGTCGGCCTCATACAGCCCGAAGTGACGGAACAACTTGTCCATCACATCAACCTTCGAGTGCAACTTGACTTCAAGCCCGTCCTTGGTCTGCTTGATCCCGGCGTAAAGCGATGCCGCCTGCTTGCTGACATTACGTGTATCGGCAACCAGCACACGGCCAACTCCACGGCCGAAGCACGCCGGGCAAGCCGGATTCGGCGCCAGGCGCTCGTCGTAACCGATTCCGCCCTGTG
>JAUPVD010000087.1 GCA_030917225.1 Pseudomonadota bacterium | reverse complement strand
GGTGAGGAAATCGAGCAGGTCACGCCGCCCCGGTTGCCAGATGGCGACGTCGCAGCATGCGGGGAGTTCGCGTCCTCCCAAGGCCGGGGAGAAATAGGCGGCAACAGCCAGGTCGATCTCGGCGAGATCCATCTGCTCGGCGCGGCCGGCGACTGCCCAGCCGCGCAGTTTCTGCCCGATGCCGGGGCCAGCCTTCGGGAATTCATCGCCGAGCATTTTGAGCAGTTCGAGATTGCTGAATCGCCTCAGCCTGACCGGGTCGGCATCGTCGAAGCGCCGCTGCAGAAGGGAGCGCCAGGGTGTTGGCAGCTTTTCGGCAAGCCGGTGCTGCGCCTCGGCGATCTTTGACGGCTTGCGTCCGTAGGCGTAGCGGATATCGGTGGCATCGATTTCCGCCATTACCTTTTGCACCGACATTGGCATTTTCGTCAGCACTGCCTCCAGTTCGGGAAGGTTGCCGTTCAGGGTCGCGACGATTGCGCGCTCGTCGTCGTTGGCCGGTTTGCCGAGAGTGGCAAGCGCCAGCGGACGCATACGTAAACCCGCCAGCGCCCGCGCCACCAGCACGCGTGAAGAAGCATGCTCGGGTGGAAGTTGCCAAGCCGTCAACAACGAACGCTCCAGAAAGCGCTCGCGCGTTCTTGTGGCGGCGCTCGGCAACAGACTCGCGAGCAACTGCAACTGCTGTGCGCCGTTGGCGAGCGAGCCAGCAGACGCGACAGCAGACGCCGGCGCTGGTGAAAACTCCGTTTTCAGCGCGTCCGCGCGTACCTTTGCTGGAGCCCGATAGCTGAAGCCGATGGCTTCCACGATCTGCGGCAGGTTCCTGCGAAACACGGCGACTGGTGGGTCCTCGTCCGAGAATTCCAGTGTGTCGAGGACCTTGTTCTTCGTCGGCGCTCCTTCGGCAAAGACGCCATCCTTGCCGCGTTCCTGCAGCTGGAAATAGAGATGCAGGCGGTTATCGTAGCGGTTGGTCTCTTTGTCGAAGCGGTGACCGGCGTACGTCCAAAGGATGCGTTTGGCACGGAGCGTTCCCGCCAGTTGAATCACTTCGCGCGGGTTAAGTCGCCGTTCACCATCGCCGAGTGCCTGCGCCACGAGATAGGGGTCGGCGACCTTTACGGTTCCCGAAATGGCCTGCGCCAGACTGGCCGTCATCAGCGACCGGTTGGTGCGCTCGATGCCGTTCGCGTGCACCTGAATCGGCACCAGCAGGACATCGACTTCGCCGTCCGCGCGATCGAGAAGTCCGACGAAGCGTTGTTTCTCGTCGCGCTTCCAGTCGGATACCCATTTGCCTTCTTCCTGCACGGGGAACTCGCTCGCGCCGGCATCAGGATACGGCAGCATGTTTTCGCGGCGTTCGCGTTCTACCTTCGCCGCCTTCATTTTCTCCATCATCATCATCGCGTCACGCTGCGCTGCGGCTTCTTCGTCTTCCTTGATGCCCGCAAATGAGCTGGTGGCGAGCGGAATTAGCAACAGACAGAGCAGTCTTTTCATCATGGCCTCGGATGGGAGATAAGGAAGCGGATAGATGATACTCAACTTCCTATCCGAACGGCATTAAAAAATGACGTAAAGGTTATGACTTTATGCTGTCTGATGGCATGGATCCAGTTTCAGAAGGCGGCGCCGCTCCACCGAAACTCAACGTGACACGACGAATTCAGCATGAGTGACTGCAAGGCGCCGTTTGGCCTGTCCAGCCTCGCCGAGGATGCACTTGCGCCCTGCAGCGCCATGCTCATGGCCTGATTCAGCTGCTCCACCAGCGCCGCCAACGTTCCTTGAGGATTTCGCTGCCGACCGTCGGGATCAGCAGCGCGAGCAGCAAGACCAGCATCGGCGACAGCGCAAGCAGCAGTAATCCCTGTGTCCATCGTTTCAGCGGGTTGCCAATGGCTTCCGGCAGGAACTCCTTGCGCGCGATCTCCAGCATGAAGCCGATGAAGAACGCATCGATCCAGAGCGCCGTAAGGGTCGGCCAGAGGGCGCACGCCGGATAGGGCGGAATTTCCGACAATGCACGCATGCCGCCGATGATCGGGCCGCAGGCGGGTGTCCGCAGGCCGAACAGGATGGCATTGATCATGACCCCGAAGAGCAGAAGCAGGCCAAGCCCGGCAATTCCGCCCAGCGTGCGCAGGCCCAGTCCCTGCAGGATCATCACGACGCCGGCGTAAACAAACATGGCAATGGCTGCCTTCTCCGGCCAGGTGAAGGCCGACCACGGTGTGACGATGCCGAGCCGGCAGCCGCCATGCTCGCTACAGGCAAAGGGAATCGCCATCACGGCGATGAAAAGCAGCCCCATGACGATGAGGAGTCGCTCGTTACTGCGTGTTGTGCTGCGGACTTCTTCGCTCATGGCCAGTAGCAGCTGCCGCGCACGAAGCGCGCGATGCCGGCGAAGAGCGCGGCAGCCAGCCGCTGCGGCCCGCGTTGCATCGCCTAATGGGTAGTCGCCCGTTGCGCCTGCTGCCAGGCCACTACGGCCTGGCCGGCGCCGCCGAGGATGCGCTTGCGATCCTCCGGCGACAGCGCCTGCGAAATCGCGGCGAAGAGTTCCTGCGTCATTTCCTGTGCCAGCCCTTCCTGGGCGAGCTGGTGGGCCAGGCAGCGGATCTGGATATCGGCCAGCACCGAGGCGACGATGATCCAGCCGTTGTCGGGCATGGCCTTGAGCTGGCCGAGCAGCAAGCCGCCCAACTGGCCGGCCATCATGGCGGCATTGTCCCGGTCGGTTTCCGAAATCAGCGTGTGCCACAGCGCCACGGCGATGCTTTTCTGCAGTTCGGCCTTGAAGCTGAAGGCGCCTGCCTCCTCGTTACCGAGTTGGGTGAAGGCGGCCTGCACGCGGGCTTCGGCTACCGGGTCAAGCGCGTCGCGCAGGCAACCCAGCAGCTCCGAAAGACCGGTCATCGCGGCGGCGCCATAGGCCCGGCTCCAGGCCTGGCCCCATTGGTCGAGGCCGGAGAGCAGCATGGCCTGGCGCAGCGCGCGCGCTTCGTCGCTGCTGGCCATGCGGCACCAGTCGAAGAGGGGCGGTGCCAGTTTGGCGATGGCTTCCCGTCGTGCGTCGCCCTTGGCATCGAGCGTCAGGCGGAAGGATTGGGAAAAGGCGTCCTGAACGGAACGCGCCGCGGTCAGCTGGGCTTCGCGCGGCGCGAGTTCGGCAAGCGGG
>JAUPVD010000086.1 GCA_030917225.1 Pseudomonadota bacterium | reverse complement strand
GCGAGGTTAAGCTCCTGATAGACCAGTGCAGGTGGCGCGGCGGTTTTCGCGCTGGTGCGCAGCTCGGTCCAGATCTTGCGCAGGTAGGCGATGTCGTTGGCCAGGTCTTCTTCCGAAGCTCCTTCGGCCATGGTGCGCACGATGAAGCCGCCGGTCTCGTCTTCCGGCACCAGCCGGGTCAGCTTTTCCCTAAGGGATTCGCGCTCGGCCTCAGCTTCGATGCGCTGCGAGACGCCGATGTGCTTTTCCTGCGGCAGATAGACCAGCATCCGGCCCGCGACCGAAATCTGCGTGGACAGGCGCGCACCCTTGGTACCGATCGGATCTTTGATCACCTGCACCATCAGGCTCTGGCCTTCCGACAGCATGCGCTCGATCGGCCGTGCCGGCTCGGTACCATGGCCGCCCGGGCGGGCCTCCAGAATGTCGGCAATGTGCAGGAAGGCGGTGCGCTCCAGGCCGACATCGATGAACGCCGACTGCATGCCGGGCAGGATGCGCACCACCTTGCCCATGTAGACGTTGCCGACCAAGCCGCGCGAGCCGTTACGTTCGATGTGCAGTTCCTGCGCAACGCCTTGATGCATGACGGCGACACGGGTTTCCTGCGGCGTGAAATTGATCAGTATCTGTTCTGGCATTGTCTGGTGGGGCGCAAAGGCAGCTTGCTTTTCCGTTCCTCGGCAAGTGCTTCGATACGGCGGCCTTGCCGCCTGCTCAGCACGAACGGAGCGGAGGCCGTTCGCCCTGAGTAGCGCATAGCGCGTATCGAAGGGCATGATGCGGATGGCGGGGGACGCAAAGCGCCTGAGCCGTATAATGGTTGAGTTCCCCTGATTGTACCGTTTCTACCCCATGAAAACCCCTGAGCTTCTTGCCCCCGCCGGTTCGCTGGCGATGATGCGTACCGCCTTCGCTTTCGGCGCCGATGCCGTCTATGCCGGCCAGCCGCGCTACAGCCTGCGCGCGCGCAACAACGAGTTCGGCGATATGGAGACCTTTGCCGGCGCGGTGAAGGAAGCGCATGCCGGGGGCCACAAGTTCTTCGTGGTCAGCAACATCTTCCCGCACAACGCCAAGATCAAGACCTATCTCGACGACATGGCGCCGGTCATCGACATGCAGCCCGATGCGCTGATCATGGCCGACCCAGGCCTGATCATGATGGTGCGCGAACGCTGGCCCGACATGCCGGTGCATCTCTCGGTGCAGTCGAACACGGTGAACTGGGCGGCGGTGAAGTTCTGGCAGACGATGGGCCTGTCGCGCGTGATTCTTTCTCGCGAACTCTCGCTGGAAGAGGTCGAGGAGATTCGCCAGCAGTGCCCGGACATGGAGCTCGAAGTCTTCATCCACGGCGCGCTGTGCATCGCCTACTCCGGCCGCTGCCTGCTCTCCGGCTACTTCAACCACCGCGACCCGAACCAGGGCACCTGCACCAACAGCTGCCGCTGGGACTACAAGGTGGAGCCGGCCAAGGAGGACGCGGCAGGCGACGTCTGGCTGATCGAGGAGAAGGAGCGCCCGGGCGAGCACATGCCGATCGAGGAAGACGAGCACGGCACCTACATCATGAACTCCAAGGACCTGCGCGCCATCGAGCACGTGCAGAAGCTGGTGGCCATGGGCATCGACTCGCTGAAGATCGAAGGCCGCACCAAATCGCCCTACTACGCGGCGCGCACCTGCCAGGCCTACCGTCAGGCCATCGACGATGCGGTGGCCGGCCGTGCGCTTGATCCGGCCCTGCTGGCGCAGCTCGACGGGCTGGCCAACCGCGGCTACACCGACGGCTTTTACCAGCGCCACCACGACGCCGACTACCAGAACTACCTGCGCGGCCACTCCGAATCGGCGCGCAGCCTCTATGTCGGCGATGTCGTTTCTTACGACGCGACACGCGGGCTGGCCGAAATCGACGTGAAGAACCGCTTTGCCGTCGGCGACCGGCTGGAGATCATCCACCCGTCGGGCAACAGCGAACTGGCGCTGGCGCGCATGGAAAACACCGAAGGTGCTGCCATCAATGTGGCACCAGGCAATGGCCACCGCGTCTGGGTGCCGCTGCCTGAGGCGAGCGTTGGAGCCTACGTCGCCCGCTTTGTTGCCGATCAGTAGCGGCAGATTAGCGCGGTAGGTAGCGCAAAAACAAAGGGGAGCATGCAGCTCCCCTTTTTGTATTGCAGGTAGGCGAAATCGTGTCGATCAGCGTACCGATGCCTGCTGCCTGCGGCGTGCTACAGCACCCATCAGGCCGAGACCGGCCAGGAGCATGGCGTATGTTTCAGGTTCCGGCACTGCGGGGATCGTCCGGGACAGCAAGTCGCCAGTAGCCTTGGTGTCAGTCGCATTCTGCAGGAACTGCACTTTCAGATGTGGTGCTGAAAGATTCAGGGATGAACCCGTGAAATCGATCGTCCAGGTCATCGAATTGGTCAGCGCAAGCGGGGGCGACGTAAAGAAGCAGGCGCCCGGGGTGCCGCCCGTTGCGCAACCAAGGTTG
>JAUPVD010000085.1 GCA_030917225.1 Pseudomonadota bacterium | reverse complement strand
CAACTTGCCCATCGTGGAGTTCATGCCATCGGCCTGACGCAAGCCGTCGTCCACGCGCTCGGCGGATTCAGCAATCAGCGTCCGTACCTCGGCGGCGGCCGTTGTCACGCGGCCAGCCAAGGCGCGCACTTCGGAGGCCACCACGGCAAAGCCGCGGCCCTGCTCGCCCGCTCGCGCAGCCTCAACCGCTGCGTTCAACGCCAGAATGTTGGTCTGGAAGGCGATACCGTCGATAACCCCGATGATGTCGGCAATCTTGTTCGAGCTCTGGTTGATCGCACCCATGGTCTGCACCACCTGCGCCACGACCGATCCGCCCTTCTCGGCGACAATCTGGGCGCTGCTCGCCAGCTCGTTGGCCTGGCGGGCATTGTCTGCGTTCTGTTTCACCGTGCCGGTCAGCTGCTCCATACTGGAGGCCGTTTCTTCCAGGCTTGAAGCCTGCTCTTCCGTGCGCGACGAAAGATCCTGGTTGCCGACGGCAATTTCCTGTGCGGCCGTATTGATCGCGTCAGTGGATTCCTTGATCTGCCCAACGATCTCGCGCAGACGGGTCACGGTCAGGTTTGCATCGTCCTTCAGCTGCCCGAAGGTACCGGCATACTCCGCCGTAATCGATTTGGTCAGATCGCCTTCGGCCATCGCCGAGAGCATCACCACGACATCGTCCAGACCGCGCTGGGCGGTTTCCAGCAGTCGATTGAGATCTGCGGCCAAACTCAGGAAGAAGCCCTGCTTCCCCTCGATGGCAACGCGCTTGGTAAAGTCGCCGTTGGCAGCAGAACCGACAATTTCAGCGACTTCTTTTTCGACCAGAAGCTCACTCGTTCTGTCGCGCCATTCACCAACCGTACCCAGGCGTTCGCCACGATCATTGACGATCGGATTGGTTGTCACCAAATACGTCCGGCTTCCGATCTCCATCTCCGAACGACGCATCTCGTTAAGGTTTTTCAGGCTGGCAACGGCTTCTTCACGCCCCTCCCGATAAAACACGCCGACGTCACTGCCAACCAGCTGGTCAGCAGAAAACCCGGGGATATAACTGCGCAGCGCCTCTTCCATTTCGCTCACCGCCTGCAGACAGGCCTTGTTCGCGTAGATGATCGTTCCATCGTTGCTGGCGATACGTACCGGACTGCTGACGCAATCAAGCCCGATCTTGATACGCAGGTTTTCGTCCGAAACGCGTTTCGCTTCTGCCACATTGAAACCCTGCTGAATCTGCATCGACTGGAGCGCCTGCAGCACCTTGCCCAGTTCGTCGTTGCGAGTGATGTCGACGTTGCGGGTAAAGTTGCCTTCGGAGAGCGACCGGAAAGTTGCCGAGATATCCCCGAGCGGCGCAGTCACCGAGCGGATAATGCGTGTGGCGATGAAAATGCCGGCAACCAGCGCCGCCAACAACAGGCCGAGCACCCAGTTGCGCACCGACTGATAACCGGCGACGGCCTCCTCGAGCTGAGTCTTGCCGTGCTCGACCTGATACTTGTAGACCTCGTCGGCCTGTTTGGCCGCTGCAGTGTAGGTCGGGTTGATCTTCTGCAGGAGGATCATGTTTGCATCATTGAAACGCCCCTCGGCCAGCGCGGTCTTGGCGGTTTTCAGCCCTTCCTCGACATACCGTTTCCTCGCCTCGGTATAGTCATCGGCAAGCTTCTTGTGATCATCCGACTTGACGGCCTGCTGGTAACGCGCCCAGCGCTCGGAAATTTCGGCAGCGTTTTTGTCGATGGCATCCAGATGGAAGGAAATGGGGTGGTCGTGCAATTTCGCGTAGGCGCCGTTCGGGTCATGCTGCAGGCCAAGCAGCACCTGCGCCCGGTTATCCGCCATCAGCTTGCCGATTGCAGCCAGAGCCTGCACTGGTTCAAGGCGGTCGTTGTACAGCTTGTCCACCTGCCCCTGCGTATCGCTGATCCCCTTGAGGCCGATTCCGGCCACCAGTGCCAACGTCGCCAGCATGATGCCGAAGCCAGCCGTCATGCGAGCTTTCAGCGAGAGGTTGGCGGCAAAACCCTCGCCGCCCTTGACCACCGAGCCATGGCGAATCGATGCCCCTCCCGCCTGTTTGTCGCGGAACATCTTGTAGGCCTGCTCGACCGCAGCGACGGCCTCGCGCGTCGGTTTGCGACGCACCGACATATAGCCGACCACCTGCCCGTTTTCACTGATCGGCGTAGCGGTCGCCAGCACCCAGTAGTGATCACCGTTCTTGCAGCGGTTCTTGACGTAACCCGTCCACGGCCGCCCGGCCTTCAGGTCGCGCCAGAGATCCTCAAATGCCTCGACCGGCATGTCCGGGTGGCGAACGATGTTGTGCGACGTCCCGATCAGCTCGGCTTCGGTAAAGCCGCTGATATCGAGAAAATCCTTGTTGATGTAGGTAAGCTGGCCCTTCAGGTCAGTCTTCGAGACGATCAAGGTATCGTCGCGCAAGGGCACTTCGACGTTGGTTACCGGCATGTTGATGCGCATCGTCGTTTCTCCGTTATCGCGTTTTCGTTCTTTTCTTCGTAATCAACCGAGGGCCGACCGAGCCAGTAAGGCTCAGAACTCGGCCCATTCGTCTTCATCGTCGGCAAAACCCTGTTTCTGCTTTTCGCGGCCTTTCAGGCCAGGGTCCAGCCGAACGGGCTCCCGATACGGCAAGGCGGCCTGCGGTCGGCGAGGCTGGTGGGACTGGGACTGCGGCTGCGGCCGGCTAGACGCCCGCTGCTGCATCTGCGCCCGATCACCCATGGCTTCTGCCTCGCGTGGCTGAAACACCCCCGCCAGCTGGAATACCGAAACCGCCTGGGTAAGCGCACGCGCCTGCTCTTCCAGACTCTCTGCGGCAGCGGCGGCCTGCTCAACCAGCGCCGCATTCTGCTGCGTCACTTCGTCCATCTGCGTAATGGCCAGGCTCACTTGATTGATGCCTGAGCTCTGCTCCACGCTCGCGGCTGCGATGTCGGTCATGATCCTGGCCACGCGGCCGATCGCGCCAACCACCTCTTCCATGGTCCGCCCGGCCTGATCGACCAGCTTCGTACCATCCTGAACCTTGGCGACCGAATCGGAAATCAGGCCCTTGATCTCCTTGGCAGCACCAGCACTGCGCTGCGCCAGGCTGCGCACTTCGGTTGCCACCACAGCGAACCCGCGCCCCTGTTCGCCGGCTCGGGCAGCTTCGACTGCCGCGTTCAGCGCCAGGATGTTGGTCTGAAAGGCGATGCTGTCGATGACGCCAATGATGTCGGCAATCTTGCTGGAGCTCTGATGGATGGCACCCATGGTATGCACCACTTGGGCCACGACCGAGCCGCCCTTTTCGGCGACGGACTGCGCATTGCTGGCCAGTTCGTTGGCCTGACGGGCATTGTCGGCGTTCTGTTTTACCGTGCCGGTCAGCTGCTCCATGCTCGATGCAGTTTCCTCAAGGCTGGAGGCCTGCTGTTCGGTACGGCCAGACAAATCCTGGTTGCCCTGGGCAATTTCCTGCGAGGCCGTGCTGATGGCATCGGTTGCCTGCTTGATCGAGGTTACGATTTCGCAGAGGTTTTCGACCGTGGTATTGGCGTCGTCCTTCACCTTGCCCAGCAGCCCCTGGTAGTCAGCCGAAATCTTTTCGCGCAGGTCGCCGTGTGATAACCGCGAAAGCACGGCAGCGACATCAGTCAACGCACGGCTGTTGGCCTCGAGCAGGTTGTTGATGCCATCGCCCAGAACCTTGAAAAAGCCCGGCATGTCTGCCGTGTTGAGGCGCTTGGCGAAATCGCCGGCACCAGCGGCGCGAATGACTTCGGCAACCTCGGCTTCCATCGCCACTTCGCCCGTACGGTCCATCCACTCGACGACCGTGCCGATGCGCTCGTTCTGGCCGACGATGATCGGGTTAGCCACCAGCGAGAAGGTACGGCCACCGACAACGATCTCGACACTATGGGTCGAGCGCAACGCGCCCAGCAGATTGCGCTGGTGCGATGGATTGCGGTGGAAGCTGTCGAAGTTCGAGCCGAGCACCTTGTCGGCGCTGAAATTCGGCAATTGCTTGCGGATATCGGCTTCAGCGTTGCGCAGCATCACCATTACTGCGGCATTGCAGTAGATGATGTTGCCGTCGGGGTCGGCCACCATGACATTGGTGGAAGACACATCCAACGCATTCTTGATACGCAGGTTGGCCTGGGCAACCTTCTGCTCGGCGGCGATTTTCTCGCGCAGGGTTTCCTGCGTGGCATTGAGTTTTTCGGCAATCTCCGCCAGCTCATCGCTGGAATCGACCTTTGCCGGCAGGGAGAAATTGCCGCCGGCAATACGCGTGGTCGTATTACCAATCTCGGTGATGGCTGCAAGCAGATAGCGGCGGAAAGCCAGGAACAGATAGGCGACAATCAGCAGGGCGATGGCGACGGCGATGAGTGAGCGTACCTGCTCAAACTTCAATCGCTCGACACGCTCGCCAACGAGGCGAACGAATTCCTTGCGTGCCGCATCGTTCACTGTGTACGCGGCATCGATCGCCGCCGTTGCCGTTGCAAGCATCGCGGCAGGATCAGCATCCAGCGTCTCGGCGCCGACCACTTCAACCTTCACTTTTTGCAGATAGGCCTCGAAAGCCGTTT
>JAUPVD010000084.1 GCA_030917225.1 Pseudomonadota bacterium | reverse complement strand
GGGCAAAAATTGCTCTGCCAATTGTCTGGTTCATATCAATTCCGTGGTTTCTTTACGTTGCCATGTCGCAGTTCGAGTCATGGTGGGCTGCACGTCGCAAGCGCTCCAATCCGTCGGCTTAGGGCCGAACTGAGACCCCCGATACTCTTCTGCACTCATGCTTCTCCCAATGAAATTTAACTGCGGAAAATTTGAGCTGTCGCTGGATCGCCCGCTGATCATGGGCATCGTCAACCTGACGCCGGATTCCTTTTCCGGCGATGGTCTCGGCGCCAGCGCCGAGCGCGCCATTGCTCATGCACAGGCACAGATTGCGGCGGGTGCCGACATGCTTGATCTTGGTGCCGAATCATCGCGCCCGGGGGCCATCCCGACTTCGCTCGACGACGAACTGTGCCGGCTGCTGCCGGTACTGGAAGCCCTATCGGATTGTGGGCTGCCGATTTCAGTGGATACCTACAAGCCGGAAGTGATGCGCGCAGCGCTGGCGGCCGGCGCGGCTATGATCAACGACATCTACGGTCTGCGCATGCCGGGGGCGCTGGAAGCCGTGGCCGGCAGCGACTGTGCAGTCTGCCTGATGCACATGCAGGGCGAGCCACTGACGATGCAGCAGCAGCCGGTGTATGCCGATGTGGTGGCGGAGGTCGGTGCCTTCCTGCGTGAGCGCGTGGCTGCTGCACAGGTCGCGGGCGTGGCGCGCGAACGGTTGGTTCTTGATCCCGGCTTCGGTTTCGGCAAGACGCTGGCGCACAATCTGTCGCTGCTGAAGCATCTGCCGGAACTGGCCATCGACGGCTTGCCGGTGCTGGCAGGCCTTTCACGCAAGTCCATGCTCGGTCATGTCACTGGCCGCGAGGTTGGCGATCGGTTGGCGGGCAGCCTTGCTGCGGCGCTCATGGCGCTTGAAGGCGGTGCGCGCATCCTGCGTGTGCATGATGTTGCGGCAACGCGCGATGCGCTGGCCGTGTGGTCGGCAACGCATGCGGCGGCATGATCCGCGTCAAGCTTTCGCCTTGGCTTCCAAGTAAAATACCGCCTTTGGGCGTCGGGCTGTTCCAACGCCAGTGAGTCGTCAGAGTTGGAGTGCGGTATGTCGGGTAACAGCAGGAAATATTTTGGGACTGATGGCGTTCGCGGGCGGGTAGGGCAGTCGCCGATTACCCCCGAGTTCGTCATGCGTCTGGGCTATGCAGCAGGTCGCGTGCTGGTTGCGCGCGAGCACCTGCCCCATGGCGAGCGCCCAGCGGTGCTCATTGGCAAGGACACGCGCATCTCGGGCTACATGTTGGAAGCTGCGCTGGAAGCCGGTTTTTCGGCAGCGGGGGTGGATGTCTGCCTGACCGGCCCGTTGCCGACGCCGGCCATCGCCGATCTGACCCGGGCCTTGCGCCTGCAGGCCGGCATCGTTATTTCCGCGTCCCACAACGCCTATCACGACAACGGCATCAAGTTCTTCTCCGCACATGACACCAAGCTGCCGGATGCCGTGGAAGCAGCAATCGAGGCCGGGATCGATGAGCCGATCGTTTGCGCAGCTTCGGCTGATTTGGGGCGTGCCCGCCGCATCAACGACGCGGCCGGCCGCTATATCGAATTCTGCAAGAGCACCTTCCCGAATGACAGCGATCTGCGCGGTCTGCGCATCGTTGTTGATTGTGCGCACGGCGCGGCCTACCACATTGCGCCCCCCGTGCTGCACGAACTGGGGGCCGAGGTCATCGCCATCGGCGCGGCACCGGACGGCCTGAACATCAACGCCGGCTTCGGCGCCACATCCCCCAAGGCCCTGTCGGCCGAGGTTGTGGCCAACGGGGCCGATCTTGGCATCGCCCTTGACGGTGACGGTGACCGGCTGATCATGGTCGATGCCGAGGGAACGGTCTATGACGGCGACCAGCTGCTTTTCGCCATCGTCCGCGACCGCCTGCGGCAAGGCGCTGTGCAGGGAGTGGTCGGGACGCTGATGACCAACCTGGCGTTCGAGCATGCCGTGGGCAAGCTGGGCGTACCTTTCGCACGGGCGGCTGTGGGCGATCGCTACGTCATGGAGATGCTGCAGGAAAACGGCTGGCTCTTCGGCGGTGAGAACTCCGGCCATATTCTTTGCCTGGATCGGCACACCACGGGTGATGGCATTGTTTCGGCCCTGCAGGTGTTGTCGGCGATGCGTGCGTCAGGCGTTGATTTGAAGACGCTGCTGTCCGACCTGACGCTCTACCCGCAGCGCCTGATCAATGTTCCGGTGAGCAAGGGATTTGCCTGGAAGGACAATGCGTCGATTGCCGGCGTGTGCAGTGAGGTGGAGGCGTCGATGGCCGGGCAGGGGCGTGTTCTGCTGCGCGCCTCGGGCACCGAGCCTCTCCTGCGGGTGATGGTCGAGGGGCGCGACGCAACGCGCGTGACAGAAGCGGCGGAAACCCTTGCTGCTGCGGTGCGGCAGGCTTGCGCCGCCTAGCTTCCGGCAGGGTCTGGATTGACCCGGTTTGTGCTCTGCAGCTATAATCGAAAAGTTTTATGCGGACTGCGCGTATGCGACCCAAGCTCGTTGTTGGCAACTGGAAGATGCATGGCAGCCTGTCTGGCAACAAGAATTTGTTGCAGGGCTTGGTTGCAGGCGTCGGTGCCATCGGCGAGGTTAGTGCCTCGGTTTGCGTGCCCTTCCCGTATCTGGCGCAGGCCCAGCAGATGCTGGCGGCAACGCCGATCAGCTGGGGGGCGCAGAGCCTGAGCGAGCATGCGCAGGGCGCCTATACCGGTGAAGTTGCGGCGGCGATGCTGCTGGAATTCGGTTGCCGCCATGTAATTGTCGGGCATTCCGAGCGGCGCGCGCTGTATGGCGAGACCGATGCGGTGGTGGCCGCCAAGTTCGTAGCCGCCAGGTCGGCCGGGCTGGTTCCCATCCTTTGTGTTGGCGAAACGCTGGCGCAGCGGGAATCGGGGCAGGCGGCTGAGGTGGTGGCAGCACAGATGGTGGCGGTGCTCGACAAGGCGGGTGTTGGCGCATTTGCTGGTGCAGTGGTTGCGTATGAGCCTGTATGGGCCATTGGCACGGGCAAGACGGCGTCACCCGAGCAGGCGCAGGAAGTGCATGCGGCGATCCGGGCCTTGGTTGCCGGGCGCGATGAAGCAATAGCAGCAGGTTTGCAGATTTTGTACGGCGGCAGCGTCAAGGCGCAGAACGCCGGTGAAATTTTCGTGAAGCCCGATATCGACGGCGGTCTGGTCGGTGGAGCTTCTCTGGTGGTGGATGATTTTCTGGCGATTTGCCAGGCGGCAAGTCGCTGAGGTTGAAAGAATGGACGCTCTGTTTTCGGTAATTCTGGTGGCGCATATCCTGGTGGGTCTGGGAGTTTGCGGCCTGGTGTTGATGCAGCACGGCAAGGGTGCCGACATGGGGGCCGCCTTCGGTAGCGGTTCGTCGGGTAGCCTCTTCGGTGCAACCGGTTCGGCCAATTTCCTCAGTCGCACGACAGCGGTGCTTGCCACTGTCTTCTTCGTGACGAGCCTGACGCTGGCCTACATGGCTTCGCACAAGCCAAAAACGTCTGGCAGCGTGATGGAGAATGCGGTACAATCGCAGCCTCTTTCGGTGCCGTCGCCGAAGGGCGATCAAGCGGCTGACAACAAGGCTGCAGCGCCCGAGACGAAGGATTCGAAAGCAAAAGATATTCCGAAATAAGCGGCGAAAAGTCGTAATAAAAAGTCGTAATAAAAAAGCAGTAGAAAAGCAACAAAAAGGGGTGCGGAAAAGTGGTTCCTCAAATGGTTCCGCAGCCTGTAGCAAGCAGTGCCGACGTGGTGAAATTGGTAGACACGCTATCTTGAGGGGGTAGTGACTTCGGTCGTATGAGTTCGAGTCTCATCGTCGGCACCAACGAGCGGGGGTCATGCAGGGGGTTGTAGCGCATGGCTTCGGGTTGAAATGCAGCTAAAGCGCGGCGGATCATGCTGGAAACTTACTTCCCGATTTTGGTGTTCATCCTGGTGGGTGTCGCCATTGGCGTATTGCCCATTCTTCTTGGTTGGCTGGTTGCTCCCAACCGTCCTGACAGCGAAAAGCTTTCCCCTTACGAGTGCGGCTTCGAGGCCTTCGAAGACGCCCGCATGAAATTCGATGTTCGCTATTACCTGATCGCGATCATCTTCATTCTGTTTGACCTTGAAATTGCCTTCCTTTTCCCGTGGGCGACCATTTTCAAGGAAATCGTTGAAACACCCGCAATCAAGCTCTTCGGCTTTGTCGAGATGATGGTCTTTGTCGCCATTCTCGTCGTTGGCTACGTGTATGCCTGGGCCAAGGGCGCCCTTGAGTGGGAATAAGGGAAAAAGGGGATAGGCAATGAGTATTGAAGGCATCCTGCAGGAAGGTTTTGTAACCACCACCGCAGACAAGCTCATCAACTACGTGCGCACGGGTTCGCTGTGGCCGATGACTTTCGGTCTCGCCTGCTGCGCCGTCGAGATGATCCACGCGGGCTGTTCGCGTTACGACCTGGACCGTTTCGGCATCGTGTTTCGTCCAAGTCCGCGTCAGTCTGACGTGATGATCGTGGCCGGTACGCTGACCAACAAGATGGCGCCGGCGCTGCGCAAGGTGTACGACCAGATGGCCGAACCGCGCTGGGTGATCTCGATGGGGTCCTGCGCCAACGGCGGTGGCTATTACCATTACTCCTATTCCGTTGTGCGTGGCTGCGACCGCATCGTGCCGGTCGATATCTATGTTCCTGGGTGCCCGCCGACGGCGGAGGCGCTGATGTATGGCCTGATCCAGCTGCAGAACAAGATTCGCCGCACCAACACCATCGCCCGCTAATTTCACCGAGAATCCGACATGTCCGCGAAGCTGGAAACGCTGGGTCAGAACCTGGAAAAACATCTTGGTGAGCGCATCAAGTCAAAGAAGCTCGCTTTGGGTGAGTTGACCATCGAGGTCTCCGCCGGTGACTACCTTGAGGTAATGAAGGCGCTGCGTGACGAAGCCGAACTGCGCTTCGACGAGGTTGCCGATCTTTGTGGCGTCGATTATTCCGCCTATGGCAATGGCGAGCGGCAAGGTCTGCGTTATGCCGTGGTCGTGCATCTGCTCTCCGTGGCGAACAATCTGCGCCTGCGTGTGCGCGTGTTTGCCGACAACGACAATTTTCCGTCGGTGCCGTCGATCACCGAGCTGTGGGCCAGTGCCAACTGGTTCGAGCGCGAAGCTTTCGATCTTTACGGCATCGTCTTCCCAGGTCACAACGACCTGCGCCGTATCCTGACCGACTATGGCTTCATCGGTCATCCGTTCCGCAAGGATTTCCCGATTTCGGGCTATGTCGAAATGCGTTATGACCCCGATCAGCGTCGCGTGATTTACCAGCCGGTGACGATCGAGCCGCGTGAAAACACCCCGCGCATCGTGCGCGAAGAAACCTACGGAGATCTCTGAGATGGCCGAGATCCGCAACTACACCCTGAACTTCGGTCCGCAGCACCCGGCGGCCCACGGCGTGCTGCGTCTGGTGCTTGAGCTGGATGGCGAAGTCGTGATGCGTGCCGACCCGCACATCGGTCTGCTGCACCGTGCGACCGAAAAGCTTGCCGAAACCCGTACCTGGATCCAGTCGGTGCCGTACATGGATCGTCTCGACTACGTGTCGATGATGTGCAACGAGCATGCCTACTGCCTGGCGGTCGAAAAGCTGCTGCAGCTTGAAGTGCCGGAGCGTGCAAAGTACATTCGCACGCTGTTCGACGAAGTGACTCGCGTGCTGAACCACCTGCTGTGGGTCGGTTGCCACGCGCTTGACGTTGGCGCCATGACCATGGTGCTCTATGCGTTCCGTGAGCGCGAAGACCTGATGGATGCCTACGAGGCGGTCTCCGGTGCGCGCATGCACGCAGCCTATTATCGTCCGGGCGGCGTCTACCGCGACCTGCCGGACAGCATGCCGCAATACACCGAAAACAAGTGGAAGAAGCCGGCCGACCTGAAGGTGCTGAATGCCGCACGCTCGGGTTCGTTGCTCGATTTCCTCGAAGACTTCACCAACCGTTTCCCGACCTACCTCGACGAGTACGAAACGCTGCTCACCGACAACCGGATCTGGAAGCAGCGTCTGGTCGATGTCGGTATCGTCACGCCGGAGCGCGCGCATCAGCTCGGTTTCACCGGCGCCATGCTGCGTGGCTCGGGTATCGCCTGGGATCTGCGCAAGAAGCAGCCTTACGCCGCTTACGACAAGGTCGATTTCGACATTCCGGTCGGCGTCAATGGCGACTCGTATGACCGTTATCTGGTGCGCATGGAAGAAATGCGCCAGTCGAACCGCATCATGAAGCAGTGCATCGACTGGCTGCGCAAGAATCCGGGGCCGGTCATTACTGACAACTACAAGGTTGCCCCGCCGCCGCGTGAGCAGATGAAGTCGAACATGGAAGAACTCATCCATCACTTCAAGCTCTGTTCCGAAGGCATTCACGTGCCTGAGGGCGAGGCCTATGCTGCTGTCGAACACCCGAAGGGCGAGTTCGGCATCTATTTCATTTCCGATGGCGCCAACAAGCCCTACCGCATGAAGATTCGTGCGCCGGGCTACGTCCACCTCTCCGCCATGGACGAGATGGCACGCGGCCACATGATCGCCGACGTGGTCACGATCATCGGTTCCCAGGATATCGTTTTTGGTGAGATCGACCGCTGATGCTGACTCCCCTACTGACACAAGAGAGCCTCAAGAAGATCGACCGCGAGGTGGCCAAGTACCCGGCTGAGCAGTTCCAGTCGGCGATCATGGCCGGACTGCAGATTGCCCAGGAAGAAAAGGGCTGGCTGGCTCCCGAGACCATCGAGTTTGTGGCCCGTTACATCGGCATCGAGCCGATTGCGGCGTGGGAGGTTGCGACCTTCTACAACATGTACGACCTGAAGCCGATCGGCAAGTACAAGCTGACTGTCTGTACCAACCTGCCGTGCATGCTGACGGGCGGCGTTGATGCCGGCGAATACCTGCAGAAGAAGCTTGGCATCGGCTACGACGAGACCACCGCCGACGGCAAGTACACGCTGAAGCAGGGCGAGTGCATGGGAGCCTGTGGCGATGCGCCGGTGATGATCGTCAACAACCGCAAGATGTGCAGCTGGATGAATCCTGAGCAGATCGACAAATTGCTGGCGGAGCTCGAATAATGGCCATCCTCGGTGCAATCAATCCGGTCCTGACGCTTGGCCTCGATGGCGACAACGCCTGGCGCCTGGCCGACTACGTCAAGCGCGGTGGCTACAAGGCGCTGAAGCGTATCCTCGAAGAGAAGATTCCGCAGGAACAGGTCATCGCCGAAGTGAAGACCTCGGTGCTGCGCGGTCGTGGTGGCGCCGGTTTCCCGACCGGCCTCAAGTGGTCGTTCATGCCACGCTCGTTTCCGGGAGACAAATACGTTGTCTGCAACTCGGACGAGGGTGAGCCGGGTACCTTCAAGGATCGCGACATCCTGCGCTACAACCCGCACTCGGTGATCGAGGGCATGGCCATTGCCGCCTACGCGATGGGCGCCAACCGTGGCTACAACTACATCCACGGCGAAGTCTGGGAAATCTACAAGCGCTTCGAAGAGGCGCTTGACGAGGCCCGCGCTGCCGGCTTCCTCGGTCAGAATATCCTTGGTTCCGGTTTCAATTTCGAGTTGTTTGCTCACCACGGCTTCGGCGCCTACATCTGCGGCGAAGAAACCGCACTGCTTGAGTCGATCGAAGGCAAGAAGGGGCAGCCGCGCTTCAAGCCGCCGTTCCCGGCCTCCTTCGGCCTCTACGGCAAGCCGACGACGATCAACAATACCGAGACCTTCGGCGCCATCCCGTTCATCCTGAACATGGGTGGGCAGGCCTTCCTCGAAGCCGGCAAGGCGAACAACGGCGGCACCAAGCTGTTCTCGATTTCCGGCCACGTCAATCGTCCCGGAAACTACGAAATCCCGCTCGGGACGCCGTTCGCGACACTGCTTGAAATGGCCGGTGGCATGCGCGGCGGACGCAAGCTCAAGGGCTGCATCCCGGGCGGCTCATCGGCACCGGTGATTCCGGGCGACATCATGATGGATGCCACGATGGACTATGACGGCATCAGCAAGGCCGGCTCCATGCTCGGTTCCGGTGCGGTCATCGTCATGGACGAAACGACCTGCATGGTCAAGGCGCTCGAACGTCTCTCCTTC
>JAUPVD010000083.1 GCA_030917225.1 Pseudomonadota bacterium | reverse complement strand
GGCTGCCCGGGCGGCGCGCACGATACTGCTGAGGTTGTCGCGCATGCCGGCAAGCGGCAGGCCACGCAGGCCGTCGTTGGCGCCCAGCGCCAGGATGACGATCCCCGGCTGGTGGCGGGACAGGGCGTCGGTGATGCGCGTTCGGCCTCCGCTGGTGGTTTCTCCCGAGATGCTGGCATTGGCAACGCTATAATCGAGGCGCCTTTCGTTCAGTCGCTGCTGCAGCAGCGCCGGCCAGGCGGCATCCTGACGAATGCCATAGCCGGCCGAGAGCGAATCGCCGAAAACGAGGATGGTCTTGGCCGCGTATGCTGCCGGGGCAAGCAGTGTGGCAGCAATGACAATGAGCAAGCGAAGCGTGGAGCGCATGGAAAAAAAACCGGCAGTGGTAATGGTTGAAAATACGGTGGTCAAGGTCGAAAGACTGGGCAAGCAGGTCGAGAATGGTGATGGCAATGGCGAAGGCCCGCTCGTCATTCTGCACGAGATTGACTTCTCCGTGGCTGCCGGCGAAACGGTGGCCATTGTCGGTGCATCGGGTTCGGGAAAATCGACGCTGCTCGGCCTGCTGGCGGGGCTCGACCAGCCCAGCTCCGGCAGCGTCCATCTCGATGGCCGCGAAATCAACGTGCTGGATGAAGACGCACGGGCGGTGCTGCGCGGACAGATTCTTGGTTTCGTCTTCCAGTCCTTCCAGTTGCTGCCTTCACTGACCGCGCTGGAAAACGTGATGCTGCCGCTGGAACTGGCCGGCCAGCGTTCGGCCAGCGGCGAGGCGCGCGCGTGGCTGGAGCGGGTGGGTTTGTCGCACCGCCTTGGCCATTACCCCAAGCATCTCTCCGGCGGCGAACAGCAGCGCGTTGCGCTCGCCCGTGCCTTTGCGCCTGGCCCAAAGCTGATCCTCGCCGATGAACCCACCGGCAATCTCGATGCGGCGACCGGCCATCAGATCATCGACCTGATGTTTGCCATCAATGCCGAGCGCGGCACAACGTTGATCCTTGTGACCCATGATGAGGAAATTGCGGCGCGCTGCGGCAGGCGGCTGCGGATGCATGCCGGGCGGCTGGAGGAATTGCCCGCGTAGTTGCTTCATTGCACAAGCGCGCCGGCTTGCGGTTAGAATCCTGTCATCAAGAATTGATTTTTCCGGAACATCAAAACCATGTCTCTCGTTCCCTGCCGTGCCTGTGAGTATCAGGTGGACACTTCGGCCCTGGCTTGCCCGAAATGTGGGGCTACCGATCCTGGCAGAAAGATCAGCCGGCAGCATCGGCAAGTGATTTCCTTCACCGTGCAGTTCCTGATCGGCGTCACCCTGCTGTTTCTGGGCGGGCGCTACGTCTGGCTGGAGTTTGCGCCGACCATCAAGGCGGCCATCGTCAAGCAGAATCAGGGTTGATCAGCGGCAGTTCCGGATTTCCCGCGCGGCGGCAACGCCGCTTCTGACAGCGCCTTCAAGCGTCGCCGGGTAGTCGCTGTAGGTATAGTCGCCGGCAAGCCACAGGCCGCGCTCTGCGGTGCCCGGCCCGGGGCGTTGCAGGTTCGGCCGGCAAGAGAAGGTGGCGCGACGCTCGCGGATGCTGCGTTGCCAGAGCGGCGCCGGTAGCGGGCCGACGGCAGCAACCAGCTCAGCGTGCAGTTTTTGCGCCAGTTCTTCGTCTTCCAGTGTTTCCCAATCCCCTTCGGCTGACAGCACGAATGCCAGCAGTCCATCCGGGCCGCCCATGCCACTACGGTCGAACACCCATTGCCCGAGCGGACCGCACAGGCCAAGCATGGGGAAGGGCAGTCGCACATTTTCCGGATAGGCGAGGTAAGCGGTGCCGATGGGTTCGTAGTCGTAGTCGGCCAACTGGTGCAGCAGCGGCTCATGCGCCGGGCGTGAAACGAGCAGCGGTGGCAGGTGCTGCGGGGCCACGGCGAGAACGACGTGATCGAAGTGTTCCCCGGCGATCTGCCAGCCGTTGCCTTCACGCTGCAGTTCGGCGACGCGCGTCGAATAGCGGATTTCGCCGCCATGCGTGCCGATGAAGCGAACGGCGTGCTCGGGAAAAAGTTGGCCCAGGTCGGTGCGTGGCAGCAGCAGATCGGTGGCTTCCCGGCTGCCGCCCAGACTGTCGCGCAGCACGTTGGCGAAGACCTGTGCCGAGGCGTGCCGGGGGGCTGTGTTGAGCGCGGCGAGGCATAGCGGTTCCCACAGGAAACGCCGCAAGGCGCCTGTCTGTCCATGGCTGTCCAGCCACTCGGCAACGGTAGTATCGCGGGTCAGGCGGTAGTGCCGGGCCTTCAGCGTTTGCATGAACCAGGCGGCGGAGAGTTTTTCGCTGAGGCTGGCGCCCGCTGCTTTCAATAGCCCGATGGCCAGATGCCACGGTGCGGGCAGTTCCGGAAGTTGCATCCGGAATGCCCCCGGAAAATCCAGTTGAAGTGGTGTGCGGAGCAGCGACGCTTCCGGTCGGGCGCCGACCATCTGCATCAGGCGCAGCGTTTCGCTGTAGGC
>JAUPVD010000082.1 GCA_030917225.1 Pseudomonadota bacterium | reverse complement strand
TACGCTGGCCAAGAAACGTTACCGGCTGGCCATGGAACTGCAGGTGATCGACGACGGCCCCGGCATTCCGCCGGACATTCTCGAGCGCATGTTCTACCCGCTTGTTTCCGGCCGCGAAGGTGGGTCCGGTCTCGGGCTGACCATCGCCCAGAATTTCGTTCAGCACCACCACGGCACCATCGAATGCGAGAGCCGGCCGGGGCATACGGCCTTCATTATTCGCTTGCCGCTGTCGCAGGCATGAAACTCGCTCTAAGTCGGGCATGACCCCAACTACAAGGCTGTCGGAATAATCATGAAACCTGTCTGGATCGTTGATGACGACCGTTCCATTCGCTGGGTGCTGGAAAAGACCCTGGCCCGCGAACAGATCCCGTTCAAGAGTTTTGCCTCCGCCACCGAGGCGCTGGGACAACTGGATCGTGGCGTCGAGCCCCCGCAGGTGCTGGTTTCCGACATTCGCATGCCCGGCCAGTCCGGGCTGGAACTGCTGCAGGAAGTTAAGCAACGCTTTCCAGCGGTGCCGGTCATCATCATGACGGCCTATTCCGACCTGGAGTCGGCGGTTGCGGCCTTCCAGGGCGGGGCCTTCGAATATCTGCCCAAGCCCTTCGATGTCGATCAGGCGCTGGAGCTGATCCGGCGGGCGCTGGATCAATCGATGCACCAGACTGGTGCGCCAGAGGTCGTTAGCCTGACACCGGAAATTCTTGGGCAGGCGCCGGCGATGCAGGAAGTCTTCCGTGCCATTGGTCGCCTGTCGCAGTCGCATGCGACCGTGCTGATCACCGGTGAATCGGGGAGCGGCAAGGAACTGGTGGCCCGTGCGCTGCACCGGCACAGTCCGCGTTCTGAAAAACCCTTTGTGGCCATCAATACCGCAGCCATCCCGAAAGATTTGCTGGAGTCCGAACTTTTCGGGCATGAGCGTGGTGCCTTTACCGGCGCGCAGGCACAGCGACGTGGACGTTTCGAGCAGGCCGAAGGCGGTACGTTGTTTCTCGACGAGATTGGCGACATGCCGGCGGAGTTGCAGACGCGCCTGTTGAGGGTGCTTTCGGACGGCCACTTCTATCGGGTCGGCGGCCACTCGCCGATCAAGGCCAATGTCCGGGTCATCGCCGCCACCCACCAGAATCTCGAAACGCGGGTCAAGGATGGCCTGTTCCGCGAAGACCTATTCCATCGCCTGAACGTTATTCGCATCCGCCTGCCGTCATTGCGTGAGCGCCGTGAAGATGTGCCATTGCTCGCTCGCCACTTCCTTTCCAAGAGTGCGCAGGAGCTTGGCGTCGAAGCCAAGCGCTTGTCCGAAGCCGCCCTCAAGCATCTGATGTCGGTCGATTTCCAGGGCAACGTTCGCCAGCTCGAAAACCTTTGCCACTGGCTGACAGTGATGGCGCCGGGGCAGAACGTCGAGATTGCCGATCTGCCGCCGGAAGTGCGCGAAGGCCCTGTTGCAGCCGTAGCCGGCGATTGGGAGAGCGCGCTGGCGGCAGAGGTGGATCGCCAGCTGGCGATCGGCGGTGGCGAAGTGCACGAACACCTGACGCATGCCTTCGAACGCGTGCTTATTACCCGGGCGCTGGCCCATACCGGTGGTCGGCGCATCGAGGCGGCCGTGGCTTTGGGCATTGGCCGAAACACCATCACGCGCAAGATCCAGGAGCTTGGCCTCGACGGTGCCAAGGGTGACGAGTCCTAGGGCTCGCGCTACGACGCCTAAGCGTCGTGCCACGAAAGCTGATCGTTTCCGACCGTCCTCGGGGCTGCCCTTGTTGCCAGGATGATTTCGGCGATAATGCCGGCCATGACTGCTGCATTGATCGACCCCGTTCGTCTGAAGCCGCTGCTTGGCAGCCTGGCCGCGCGCTTTGACGTGGATGCGCTGGCCGAGGGCTCTTCGTCGAGTGATCTCCTGCTTGAACGCGCCACCCACGGTGCCGGCTCCGGCAGCGTTCTGGTGATCGACCGCCAGACAGCCGGTCGAGGCCGGCGAGGTCGGCGTTGGGCATCAACGCCGACCGCAAGCCTGACCTTCTCCCTGTTGTGGCGTTTCGACGGCGGCGTCGAGCGGCTGGCTGGCCTCTCGCTCGCAGCGGGGGTCTCGCTGGTGCGTGCGCTGACCGCCCTCGGGGTCAACGGAGCAGCGCTGAAATGGCCGAACGACGTGCTGCTTTCCGGCCGCAAGCTCGCCGGCATTCTGGTCGAACTTTCCAGCGAGCGCCGCGGCATGGTGGCGGTGATCGGCATCGGTATCAATCTTGCGCTGCCACCCGATGCCGAAAATCTCGATGTTCCTGCTGCTGCCCTTTCCGAGCTTCTGCCGGAACTGCCGGATCGGCATGCGCTGCTGGCGCAGTTGCTCATCGAGTTGGCGCCGGTACTCGACACGTTCGCTGCAGGCGGGTTCGCTGTCCTGCGCGACGAATGGCAGGCCATGCACGCGTGGCAAGGAAGGGAAGTGTCCGTTCTGCGTGATGGCCGTGTCGAGATGAGCGGCACCTGCGCCGGGGCCGACGCTGACGGGGCGCTGTTGATAGCGACTGCCAGCGGCTTGCAGCGCTGCCTGTCCGG
>JAUPVD010000081.1 GCA_030917225.1 Pseudomonadota bacterium | reverse complement strand
CGGCGACGCACCGGTGCCAGCCAACGCCTATTGGGGCGTGCATACGCTGCGCGCCATCGAAAACTACCCGATTACCGGCAAGCCGATCGGCAGCTATGCTGATCTGGTGCGCGCACTGGCGCTGGTCAAGCAGGCTGCTGCGCTGGCGCACAAGGAGCTGGGTCAGCTCGACGCCACCCGGGCCGATGCCATCATCGCCGCCTGTCAGGAAATCGCTGGGGGCAAGCTGCACGACCAATTTGTGGTCGATGTCATCCAGGGCGGGGCCGGTACCTCGACCAACATGAACGCCAATGAAGTGGTGGCCAACCGGGCACTCGAACTGCTCGGGCGGCAGAAGGGCGACTATGCCCACCTGCACCCGATCAACCACGTGAACATGTCGCAAAGCACCAACGACGTTTACCCGACGGCGCTGCGCGTGGCCACCTGCTTCTCGATTCGCAACCTGCTCACTGCCATGGCTGGCCTGCGCCAGGCTTTCGAGCAGAAGGCCGAGGAGTTCAAGGACATCATGAAGATCGGTCGCACGCAGCTGCAGGACGCGGTGCCGATGACGCTGGGGCAGGAGTTCTCGACCTATGCGGTAATGCTGGGCGAGGACGAAGCGCGGCTGGCCGAGGCGATCGCGCTGATCCGCGAAATCAATCTTGGTGCCACGGCCATCGGTACCGGCATCAACACCGACATCCGCTACGCCAAGCTGGCCATCCGCCACCTTTCCGAACTTTCCGGCCTGCCGCTGGAAGCGGCACCGAACCTGATCGAGGCGACGCAGGATTGTGGTGCCTTCGTGCAGCTCTCGGGCGTACTCAAGCGCGTTGCCTGCAAGCTGTCGAAAACCTGTAACGATCTGCGTCTGCTGTCTTCCGGACCGCAGGCCGGTCTGAACGAAATTCGCCTGCCGCCGCGTGCCGCCGGTTCGTCGATCATGCCGGGCAAGGTCAACCCGGTGATTCCCGAGGTGGTGAACCAGATCGCCTTCGAGGTCATCGGCAACGACGTGACGATTACCATGGCCGCTGAAGGTGGGCAGCTTCAATTGAACGCCTTCGAGCCGATCATTGCTCACAGCCTGTTCAAGAGTGTCGAGCATCTGGCCGCCGGTTGCCGGACGCTGACGGCACATTGTGTGGTCGGCATCACCGCCAATCGCGAGCTGCTGGCCGAACGGGTACGCACCTCGGCGGGTCTGGCCACGGCGCTGAACCCTTTCCTCGGTTACGAAAACGCCACGCGCGTTGCGCAGGAGGCGCTGCGCACCGGCCGCGGGGTGGCCGAACTGGTCGAGGAAATGGGGCTGATGACCCAGGCCGAGTTGGCTGAGGTTCTGCGGCCGGAGGTGCTGACAGCGCCGCGCAAGCTGGCCTGAGGCGACAGCGCTGGGGCGGATGGATGTGCGATTGGCTGGCGCGCCTTACAATGGCCGCTCGCCTCGTCGACTCCAGCCAATTTTCAGCCAATGACCGCCGTTCCGCCACTAGCGCTACTACGAGTTGCCCCTCCCTTCGTTCGTCGCAAGAGCGTCGGTGTGGCGGCCATCGTGCTGATTCTGGCGCTGGCCGGACTCTTCGGTTATCTGGCTGCCGAGCGCTTCGGCATGCGGGAGTTGCGCGCCGAGGCGCAACACCGGCTTGACCTCTTGGCCAGCGCCATCGATGCCGACGTCACCCGGGTAACGCATATTCCGGGTGTGCTCTCGCTCAATGCGGACATCCTTGAATTGCTGCGGCTGCCTAGTGCTGAAAGTGGTGAACGTGGCAAGCGCAGCGAGCAGCGACGCGTGGTCAACCGCTATCTGGAGCGCCTGAGCGCGCAGCACGTGGATAGCCTGGCGGTCTTCGTCATGGATGTGACGGGGCGGGTGGTGGCGTCGAGCGACTGGATCCTTTCCGACAATCTGCTCGATGCCGACTTTTCGCGCCGCCCCTATTTTCGCGAGGCGATCAACGGCGCGCCATTCCGGCAGTACGCCGTCGACGGAGTGCGCGACGAGCCCGGTTACTTTTTTGCACAGCCGATTCGCGATGAAAAACAGGACTGGCGGATCGTCGGTGTGGCGGTGCTCAAGGCCAGCATTCGCGGCGTCGAGCGCGGCTGGCTGGCCAACGATGCGCCGGCGATGATCGTCGATGGCAATGGCGTCGTGCTGCTGTCGGCACCGCCCGAGTGGCGCTATGCGACGCTGCAGCCGCTGCCGGGGGAACAAGTGGCAGAGCTGATCAAGGCCCAGTTTGATGGCCGTCAGCTGGGCATTCTTTCGCTGGGCATCGACATCGGCAAGACCCCGGCCGGCGAGGTGATGGAATTCACTGGCCGGGCCGCCGAGCCCGCCAGTCTGGCAGCGCGCGGCAAGCGCTTTCTCGTGATGAGCCGCAATCTTCCCGGAACGGCCTGGCATCTGCTGGTGCTGTCGAGCGTGCGGCCGGTGCGTTCGCAGGCCATCGCCTACGCGGCACTGGCGGTGGCGGTCAGCGCGTCACTGATCCTGTGGGCGCTCTATCTGCGCCAGCGGCGCCGCGTGTTGCAGGCGCGTCTGGGCGCTCAGGTGCTGCTGGAGGCGGCGAACCGAGAACTGGAAGACAAGGTGGCGATGAGGACGGCCGACATGACGCGGACCGTGCAAACGCTTGAAGCCGAAGTCGGCGAGCGCCTGCGTGCCGAAAAGACCCTGCGCGCGGCGCAGGAGGAACTGATTCAGGCCGGCAAGCTGGCGGTGCTCGGGCAACTGGCCACCGGGATCACGCACGAACTCAACCAGCCGCTCGGTGCCGTGCGCACGCTCACCGCCAATGCCCTGGAGTTCATGCGGCGCGGCGAGGCTGCAACGGCCGAGAAGAATTTGCGCATTGTCTGCGACCTGGCCGACCAGATGG
>JAUPVD010000080.1 GCA_030917225.1 Pseudomonadota bacterium | reverse complement strand
AGGGCTTCGGCGAGTTTTTCCGGCGTTGCTTCCTTCTGGATGAATTCGGGTACCACGAAACGGCCGGCCAGGATGTTGGGCAGCCCGACGTAGGGCAAGTAGCCCATGCGCTTCATCAGAAAATGGGAGAACGGCGCCAGCTTGTAGGCAATGACCATCGGCCGCTTGAGCAGCGCGGCTTCCAGCGTAGCCGTACCACTGGCGACGAGCACGCCATCTGCTGCCGTCATCGCCTCGTGCGCGTGGCCGAAAAGCAGTTTGATCGGCAGATCATGGGCATTGCAGCGATAAATCGCTTCCTCGAACATCAGACGTGTCTCGCGCGTAGCCAACGGTACGAGGAAACGAGCCTCCGGCAACTCTTCGTAAACTAGTCGGGCAGCTTCGATGAACGGATCGGCAAGGAAACGCAATTCACCTTGGCGACTGCCTGGCAAGAGCGCAAAAATGGGGGCGGACGCCGACAGGCCGAGCAATTCCCGCGCTGCATCGCGGTCAGGTTTCATCGGCAGCATGTCGGCTAGTGGGTGACCAACGTAAGTCACAGGCACCCCGGCTTGCTCATAGATTGCCGGCTCAAACGGGAACAGCGCCAGCACATGCGATACGGCCCGCCGGATCTTGTTGATTCGACCGCCACGCCAGGCCCAGATCGACGGGCTGACGTAATGCACTGCAGGAATCCCCCGCGCCTTGAGTGCGGCTTCCAGATCGAGGTTGAAATCTGGCGCATCGACACCGATGAAAATATCCGGCGGATCGGCCAGCAGACGCTTTTTCAGGGCACTACGAATCCCGGACAGTTCGCGATAGCGCTTGAGCGCATCTGAAAACCCCATGACGGCGAGCGTTTCCGAAGGCCACCAGGCGTCAAATCCCTGCCCGATCATCTTCGGCCCGCCAATGCCGCAGAATGTAGCCTCTGGCAGATGAGACTTGATGGCAGCGATCAAATGGCTGGCGAGCAGATCTCCGGACGCCTCGCCCGCCACCATGGCAATACGAACCGTCATCGTATGATGCCGCGCTTGGAAACAGCCAGGAAATCGACGAAACGCTGCACTTCAGGGTGCATCCGGGCTTCTTCCTCCAGCTTGACGCGAGCTTCTTCAAGCATCAGACCGGATTTGTAAAGCGTACGATAGGCACGTTTCAGCGCCTGTAGTGCTTCGGGTGAGAAACCGCGCCGCTTCAGACCTTCGGCATTAAGCCCATAGGGGGAAGCGGTGTTGCCGGCCGCCATGATGTAAGGCGGTACATCCTGCAAAATGACCGTGCCGACCGCCGTCATGCAGTGTGCGCCGACACGGCAGAATTGATGCACACCGGTGAAACCGCCAAGAATGGCCCAGTCGTCGATATGCACGTGCCCCGCCAACTGCGAATTGTTGGCGAAGGTGGTGTTGTTGCCGACCTGGCAATCGTGTGCGATGTGCACGTAGGCCATGATCCAGTTGTCGTTGCCGATGCGGGTCACGCCTACGTCCTGGGCAGTACCCAGGTTGAAGGTGCAGAATTCGCGGACGGTGTTGCGGTCGCCAATTTCAAGCCGCGTCGGCTCGCCGGCGTACTTCTTGTCCTGCGGCACTTCGCCGAGTGAAGCGAACTGATAGATGCGGTTGTCGCGGCCAATATTGGTATGGCCGTTGATCACGACATGCGGACCGATCCAGGTGTTGTCGCCAATTTCAACATGCTCACCAATAACCGAGTACGGCCCGACGCTGACATTGGCGCCAAGCTTGGCATTTGCATGAATGATGGCTGTCGGATGAATCATTCGTTGATATCCCGCTTTGCGCACATGAGTTGCGCCTCGGCAACGATCTGGCCATCAACGCGAGCTTCAGTCTTGTATTTCCAGATACCGCGCATCTGGCGCATGATTTCGACATGCAGGTGCAATTGGTCGCCGGGCATGACCGGCTTCTTGAAACGAGCCCCGTCGATGCCGACGAAGTAGAAAACCGAGTTGGCATCCGGCTTGCTGCCCATCGTCTGGAAGGACAGGATGCCTGCCGCCTGCGCCAGAGCTTCCATGATCAGCACGCCGGGCATCACCGGGTGATGCGGAAAATGGCCGACAAAGAACGGCTCATTGATCGTGACGTTTTTGTAGGCATGGATGGATTTGCCCGGTTCGCACTCAAGAACGCGATCAACCAGGAGGAAGGGGTAGCGATGGGGCAAGTGCTCAAGAATCGCGTGAATATCCATATTATTCAATTGTTTTTCTCCATATCTTCAAGTTTTTTCTCAAGCGACCTTTCTAGCGCCGTCACGCGATCGGCAAGTTTTGAAAGGCGCTTCAGTTGTGCCGCGTTGCGTAGCCAGTCTTCATGGGCCTCAAGCGGGTAAATACTGGTGTATTGACCTGGCTTGGTCAGGTTCTTGGTGACCATAGTCCCGGCTGAGACATGAACATCGTCAGCCAGTTCAAGATGTCCAATGATCATGCCGGCGCCGCCAACTGTGCATCGCGCACCTATCCTGGTGCTGCCCGCGATACCGACACAGCCGGCCATGGCGGCATTTTCGCCGATACGACAGTTGTGGGCGATCTGGATCTGATTGTCGAGCTTGACGCCATTCTCTATGACCGTATCTTCCAGCGCACCGCGGTCAATCGAGGTGTTGGCGCCAATTTCGACGTCATCGCCAATGACCACTCGACCTATCTGCGGAATTTTCAGCCAGCGATCGCCTTCCTTGGCAAACCCGAATCCGTCCGACCCGATGACCGCACCCGCCTGAATGACCGCACGGGCGCCAATGACGCAATCGCGATAAACGACCACATTGGGATACAGAACCGAATCTGTGCCGATACTGACACCGTCGCCGATCACTACCCCCGGATACAAGGTGACGTTCTCGCCGATGGTCACTCCATGTCCGACAGTGACGTTTTCCCCGATGCTCGCTGATTCCGGCATGACAGAATGGACGATCGCACTTTCATGCGCGCCGCGCGGCCGCAAGGGGGCGGGATTCAGCAAAGCGACGACGCGGGCATAGTAGGCGTAGGAATTCGGATGAACGATGCGCGGCAAGCTCGTTTCATCAGCGGCCTGAGGCGGCACGATGACGGCAGAAGCCTTCGTGGCAGCTAGTTGCTTGCGGTACTTGGGATTGGCAAGGAAGGCGATCTCGCCCTCCCCTGCAGCGGACAGGGAGCAAACTTGACTGACCAGAACAGAACCATCCCCCCTTAGCTCTCCGCCAAGACGGGTGACGATCTCGTCTAGCCGCAAGCCTCCACGCACTCGGTCACAACCTTAAATGGTCGATTACTTCGCTTCGGACAGCGACTTGATCACCTTTTCGGTGATATCGAGCTTGGGGCTGACCCAGACCACATCCTGAACGATCAGATCAAACTTCTCGGCTTCAGCAATCTGCTTGATGGCTTTGTTGGCCTTTTCGATGATCGCAGCATTCTCTTCGTTCTGGCGAAGATTCAGGTCTTCACGGAACTCTCGCTGCTTGCGCTGAAAATCGCGCGACAGATCGTTAAGCTCGCGCTCCTTGTTGCGGCGATCGCTCTCGGACATGGTCACCGAGTTCTTTTCCAGCCCTTCCTGCATGGACTGGAGCTGCTTCGCCATTCGCTGCAGATCCTGATCACGCTTGGAAAATTCGGCCTCGATTTTCTTGGCTGCTTTCTGCGCAGCCGGGGCGTCCCGGAAAATCCGCTGGGTATTCACGTAGCCGATCTTCATCTCTGCCGCAACAGCCTGGGCGATGGGCAGCGCAGCCATGAGGGCGACGAGCAAAGTGGCAATCTTCTTGTTCAAAATAATTTCTCCTGTTTAGAAAGTCTGTCCCATCTGGAACTGGAACACCTGCGTCTTGTCACCATCCTGCTTGTTTAGCGGCGCCGCAAGACTAAATTTTAGCGGCCCCATAGGCGAACTCCATAGGGCCGAGAGGCCGGTACTGAATCGGATCGGCCCAGTATCATACAATTGGCCCTTGGTGTTCTTACCCCAAACTTGGCCACCATCCAAGAAAACTCCCATACGCAACGATTTGTCCAGCCCAAACCCAGGCATCGGGAACAGCAGTTCAACTGATCCATTTATTTTGCGATTGCCCCCAACACGAACTTTCTCTGCACTACAGTTACCTGCGGTATCGCACTGACTCTCCTGCACGACAGGTCCGAGACTTGCACTCTCATAGCCGCGTACAGATCCCATGCCGCCGGAAAAGAAATTTCTGTAGAACGGCAGGTCTTCAGAACTACCATATCCATCACCATAGCCCGCGTCTCCGCTGACAAAGAGTGTCACATCTTTCAATACCGGGATCGATTTTTGAATTGAATATCCAAGTCGATAAAACTGCAAGTCCCCCAGAGGCGCTGCAACTTCAAGCGTGGCGCGCTGCAAAGTCCCACGGGTTGTCCACAGGACACTGTCTCTGCTATCTGAAGTCCAACCAGCCGTGACCGGGAGCGTCGTATTCGAGT
>JAUPVD010000079.1 GCA_030917225.1 Pseudomonadota bacterium | reverse complement strand
GCGCCCTTGAATAGGGCGCTCGGCTCGTTGCATTGTAAATTGCGCCAGAATCCTGGCTTAGTGGCTCTTGATCATCGTGCCGACGCCGTGGTCGGTCAGGATTTCGAGCAACAGTGCATGCTCGACGCGGCCGTCGATGATGTGCACGCTCTTGACGCCGTTTTTGGCCGCATCCAGCGCCGAGCCGATCTTCGGCAGCATGCCGCCGGAGAGCGTGCCGTCCTCGACCATGTCGTCGATCTGCTTCGGGGTGATGCCGGTGATCAGGTTGCCGGCCTCGTCAAGCACCCCGGGGGTGTTGGTCAGCAGCACCAGTTTCTCGGCCTTGAGCACTTCGGCGATCTTGCCGGCAACCACGTCGGCGTTGATGTTGTAGGTCTCGCCGTCCTTGCCGACACCGATCGGCGCGATCACCGGGATGAAGCCGCCGGATTCCAGATGGCCGATCAGCGCCGGGTCGATCTGGGTAATGTCGCCAACGGCGCCAACGTCGATCAGGTCGGCCGGGTTGTCCTTGTTCTCCAGCAGCAGCTTCTTGGCGCGGATGAAGTTACCGTCCTTGCCGGTCAGGCCCACGGCCTTGCCGCCGGCGTGGTTGATCAGGTTGACCACGTCCTTGTTCACCTGGCCGCCAAGCACCATCTCGACCACTTCCATGGTCTCGGCATCGGTGACGCGCATGCCCTGGACGAACTCGCCCTTCTTGCCGACGCGGGTCAGCATGTTCTCGATCTGCGGGCCGCCGCCGTGCACCACCACCACGTTCATGCCGACCAGCTTCAAGAGCACCACGTCGCGCGCGAAGCACTGCTTCAGGTGCTCGTCGGTCATGGCATTGCCGCCGTATTTGACAACGATGGTGCGGCCATGAAAACGCTTGATGTAGGGCAGCGCTTCGGCAAGGATGCCGGCTTCCTGGGCGGGGGTGAGCTGGGCAGTGTTGGTGGCAGCGGTCATGGCTGGGTTCCTGATAGATACGCTTGAAAAGACTGCCGAATTTTAACCGTGGCGGGGCCGGGTTCCAAATAAAAAGCCGGAGGCTCGGCTCCGGCTTTCATGTGGGCAGGGAGGAAGGAGCTTAGCGCCAAACTTCCTTGCAGTTCTTGATCTCCGCGTCGGTCATCACCGGGCGGATCACGCACAGGCGCTCGCGCTCACGCCGATTTTCCTCGGCTTCCTTCGCTGCGGCAGCGCGCTTGGCGGCGGCTTCCTCGGCCTGCCGACGCTTTTCTTCTTCGGCGGCGGCGATGTCGGCCAGACGGCGTTCCTCCTCACGCTCCTTCACGACCTTGTCCTGCATTTCCTTGTTTTTTGCCGCAGCAGCCTCTTCCTGGCGCTTCTGCTCTTCTGGCGAGGTGGCTCCCTTTTTCGGTGCGGCGATGGCCGCTCCGGCAACCGCCCCTGCAGCGACGCCAGCCGCCACGGCCGCGCCGGAAGATGGTTGTGCGCTCGACGAAGAACTGCTCGAACTGCCTCCGGTCTTGATGCTGACGCCACCACCGCCGCTGCTCTTCTCCTCATCGGCTTTCTTGGCCGCGCTGGAAGAGGAAGACGATTTCGATGATGACGAGGACTTGCTTCCCCCCTTGGCTTGGCCAAGGCCCGGCATGGCGGCGAGACTGAGGGCGATGGCGATCACAAAAGCGTTCTGGCGGAAAGTGGTCATGGCGGCTTGCCTCCCATATTGATATGCCGCAATGATACCGCCCCACGGGGATTTGTCATCCCATCGGGCGCGGGGCGAGAAAAGGCCGGGGCGATCAGGTTGATCACCCCGGCTTCAAGGTGCTGCGAGGGAGGTTGTTGAAACGGGTCAGTCGATGGCCAGGCGCTTGCTCGCCGAGGCCGCACGCTTGGGTAGCGTCAGTTCGAGCACGCCATCATTGAACTTGGCGGCCGCCTTGTCATCGTCGATGTCCTGGGCCAGCTGGAAGGAGCGGGAAACCTTGCCGTAGTAGCGTTCAGCGCGGAGCACGCGTTCGCCGTCCTTCACTTCCTTCTCCTGTTTCACCTCAGCGCTAAGCGATACCAAGTTGCCATCGATGGTGACGTGGATGTCCTCCTTCTTCACTCCTGGCAGTTCGGCGTGCACCAGGAAGGCATCGGGGTTTTCCTTCACATCCATGCGGATGGAGGGCGTTTCCGGAGCATTGGCCAGGTTGCCGGTATTGCCCAGCTCAACCGGGCGGACGAAGAAACCGCGGAACAGGTCATCGAACGGGTCGCGGCGCAGAATGTTGCTCATACGTTTCTCCTCATAAGTGACGTTGAAAGGGTGCAGCTTGTCTTGTCAACGAAATGGGGTAGGCTTCCCGCATTTCAAGTCCACCGAAAGCCCTTGATGGCCAATCCTGAATTCAACAGCGATTTCAACGCTGAACTCAGCCGCCTGCGCCCAACGCTGATGCGCTTTGCCGTGCTGCAACTGCGCGACGAGCAGTCGGCCGAGGACGTGGTTCAGGACACGATGCTGGCCGCCCTGCAGGGGCGCGAGAAGTTTTCCGGCCGCGCCCAGCTCAAGACCTGGCTGGTCTCCATTCTCAAGAACAAGATCGTCGACCGCATCCGCCAGCGCAGCCGCGAGGCACCGCTGCCGGAAGTGGGCGACAGCGAGGCGGAGGATTTCGATTCGCTGTTCCAGGCCGACGGCCATTGGCAGGAAAAACCCACGGCCTGGGGCAACCCCGAAGCCAGCCTGCAGCAGAGTCGTTTCTACGATGTGATGGAGCTGTGCATGAAGGCGCTGCCGGAAAATCTGGCCCGGGTTTTTACCATGCGCGAAATTCTTGAAATGGAAACTGAAGAAATCAGTAAGGAGTTGGCGATCAGTACGTCTAATTGCTGGGTGGTGCTGTACAGGGCGCGAATGCGCCTTCGGGAGTGCCTGCAACTGAAGTGGTTCAGCGAGGGAGTAGGAGCGGAATGAAGACCTGTAAGGAAGTTCACCATCTGGTGATCGAAGGTCAGGATCGCCAACTCTCCCTCATGGAACGGATCTCGGTGCGGGTTCACCTGATGATGTGCGGCGCCTGTCGTCGGTTCGAAGCGCAGATGGATTTTCTGCGCCAGGCCCTGCGACGCTTTCCTGGTGATTAGGGATTCGCTGATCAAGTCCGAATTGGTCATTCCGGCGAAAGCCGGAATCCAGATCGTCAACAAACTGGACACCGGCTCGGGCAAAACCCGGCCTGTCCTGAGCCTGCCGAAGGGCCGGTGTGACGGAGCCGCGTACCGGATATCGCTTCAAATTACCGACAGCTAGACGTACTCGCCTCGAAAGGCCCATGGAACCCCTTAACCGATAGAGAAGGAGTAAGACCATGAGCCAGAACAACACG
>JAUPVD010000078.1 GCA_030917225.1 Pseudomonadota bacterium | reverse complement strand
CCGAGCGCCACATGCGTGCGCATGACCTCGAATTCTTCCGGGGTGAGTTTGCCCGGTTTGAGCAGGATGTTATCGCTGATGCCGATCTTGCCGACGTCGTGCAGGAAGGCGCCGAGGATCAGCGCCCGCATGGCGGTATCCTTGATGCCGACTTTTTCGCCAAGGGCGACGGCATAGAGGGTGACGCGGAAGTTGTGGGTGTTGGTGTCCGAGTCGCGCTTGGCGATGGCCGCACCGAGCACCGATGCCATCTCGACGTTGGCCTCGACCACCTTGCGCGAGAAATCGAGCACCTTGCGATTGAGCGACAGGATCACCGGGTAAAGCGCAATGGTTGTCAGCAATACTGCGAACAGCGTGATGGTCAGGGCGTGCGTCAGGTCGGCGCGCAGCTTGGCCATGGTCGTCGGGTCGACGATAAAAACCCCTTCAAAATAGCCGGAGACATTGCCTTGTGGCCCTCTCAGCGGGACGACAGCTTGCACCAGGGTTGTGCCCTGGATGGTCAGCCGCTCGTAGTGTCGCTGGTCGTCCTGCGGGAAAGGATGGGAATATTTGGATAGCTCCTGCTCGATCGCTGCATGCTGAGGGCCGACCGCTTCGACCAGCTTGTTCCGCTTGCGGTCATAGATCTCGATGACGACGAAATTGTCGCGGGCAAATTCCTGCGCCTTTTCCTGAAGGATGACCCGGCTACCGTCATTCTCTGGGGTTTCGAGCGGGATGCCGAGCGCCGCAAAGCGCTCCGATTCGGAACTGGCCAGCGCAACGACATAATCATCGATCTTTTCGAGTTCGATGAAATAGGCGGCGCCGCCGAATAGCAGCGAGAGAGTTATCCAGGAGGCCGCGAGGCGGCTCAGGATGATGCCGTGTATGGGGTTCATGACATTGGCTATACGGATGAGCGGATGATACCGCGTCGGCCGCTTTCCCGTTGTGACGAATTTGGCATCCTGCGTGTGCAGCCCCGGGGCAACGTTCGAGCAATCCATGCCGCAGCGATCGCCCTTGCCCAAAGGACACACAGCCGCTAGGCTTTCCCTCTTGTTCGCCATGTTTTGCCGGGCGGGCGCAACTGCGGAGATGAACCATGGTGCAGGCAATCAGATTCCACGAGACCGGCGGGCCGGAAGTGCTGCGTTGGGAAAGCGTTGATGTCGGGGCGCCGGGCGCCGGTCAGGCGCGCGTTCGCCACGAAGCGGTGGGGCTGAATTTCATCGACACCTATCACCGTACGGGGCTCTATCCTTTGCCACTGCCCTCGGGGCTGGGTCTGGAAGGTGCAGGTGTTGTCGAGGCGGTGGGCGAGGGCGTTGCCAACGTCGTGCCGGGGGATCGCGTGGCCTATGCCGGCGGCCCGCCGGGCGCCTACAGCGAGGCCCGCTGCATGCCGGCCGACCGGCTGCTCAAGCTCCCCGACAGCCTCGATTTCAGAACCGGTGCCGCAATGATGCTGCAAGGGCTGACTTCCGCCTACCTGCTGCGCCGGACCTATCGCGTGCAGCCCGGCGATACCGTGCTGATCCACGCGGCGGCCGGCGGTGTCGGCCTGATTGCCTGCCAATGGGCCAAGGCCATCGGCGCCACGGTGATCGGCACCACCTCCAGCGAGGCCAAGGCTGAACTGGCGCGTGCCCATGGTGCCGACCACATCATCTTCTACAACCGCGAGGACGTGGCGAAGCGCGTGCGCGAGATTACCGGTGGCGAAGGCGTGGCGGTGGTCTACGACGGCGTCGGCAAGGATACTTTCATGGGCTCGCTCGACAGCCTGCGCACCTGCGGCATGATGGTCAGCTTCGGCAATGCCTCCGGGCCGGTAGCGCCCTTCGACCCGCTGCTGCTGTCGCAGAAGGGCTCGATCTTCATCACCCGGCCGACACTGATGCATTACACCGCCAAGCGTACCGAACTCGAATCGCTCGGTGCCGAGTTGTTCGATGTCGTCACCGCCGGAAAGGTGAAGATCGAGGTCAACCAGACCTACGCGCTTAAGGATGCGGCGCAGGCCCACCGCGACCTGGAAGCGCGCAAGACCACCGGCAGCACCATCCTGCTGCCGTGAGCCAGATCGTGGGCGCCAAATTTCGCAGCAGTCTGTTGTCCGCGCGTGATCTGCTGGCGACGGCCTGGCCGATCGTCCTCATCGTCTGCATCGGCTTCGTCGTGGCCTACCAGTTCGTCGAACCGGCGCCGCCGCGCACACTGCGCATCAGCACCGGCGGTGAAAGCGGGGCCTACTACGCATTCGCCAAGCGTTATGCGGCGATCCTGCAGAAGAGCGGCGTCACGCTGGAAGTCAAAACCTCGGCCGGTTCGCTCGAAAACCTCGAACGGCTGAAAAAGGGCGAGGTCGAGGTAGCCTTCGTTCAGGGCGGGGTAAAACCTGCCGAGCCGAACGAGGACGATCCGGAGTTGAAGTCGCTGGGCAGCATGTATTACGAGCCGGTCTGGGTCTTTTATCAGGGTGAGCGGACCTACTCGCGGCTGAGCGAACTGGCCGGCAAGCGTATCGCCGTCGGCGCCGAGGGCAGCGGTGTGCGCGGCCTGGCGTTGCAGTTGCTTGAAGCCAACGACGTGCCGCTGGACAAGCGCCACCTGCTGCCGCTCTCGGGTCTGGATGCGGCCGAAGAGCTGCAACAGGGGCGAGTCGATGCAGCCTTCATCATCGCTGCGCCGGAGGCGCCGGTGGTGCAGGTGCTGGTGCGCTCGCCGGGCGTGCGCGTGATGAGTTTTTCGCAGGCCGACGCCTATACGCGGCGCTTTCCCTTCCTGACCAAAGTCATCATGCCGCACGGCGTCGTCGATCTGGTGCGCGACATTCCGCCACGGGATACCAAGCTTCTTGCCGCCACCGCCAATCTGGTGGTCAACGAGCGCATTCATCCGGCGCTGGTTTCCTTGCTGCTGCAGGCGGCCACGGAAGTGCACGGCAAGAGCGGCGCTTTCCAGCGCACCGGCGATTTCCCGGCTTATCTCGACACCAGTTTCGAGCTGGATGACGATGCCAGGCGCTACCTCAAATCCGGCCCGCCCTTCCTGCAACGCTACCTGCCCTTCTGGGCGGCGGTGCTGGTCGACCGCATGTTCGTTCTGCTGCTGCCGCTGATTGCCCTGCTCGTCCCCTTGATGCGCATCGCCCCGGCTGTCTATACCTGGCGCATCCGCTCGAAGATCTTCCGTCTCTACGGCGAACTGAAATTCCTCGAAAACGAAGTGCGTCAGGACTACGCGCCGGCGCGTCATGCAGAGTTTTTCGGGCGTCTCGATCACATCGAGGAGTCGGCGAACAATCGCAATGTGCCGCTGGCCTTCACCGATCTTGTTTACACCTTGCGCGAGCACATCAACCTGGTACGCAGGCAGTTGCTGCGTATGGAACAGGAACAGTTGGCCGCAGAGCAACCGCTGCAAGCTCAGGAGAAATCTGCCTCATGAAAAGCATTCTCGTCGCCAACCCCAAGGGCGGGGCCGGCAAGTCTACGCTGGCCACCAACCTCGCCGGCTATTTTGCCCGCTGCGGTCATCGCGTCATGCTGGGCGACACCGATCGCCAGCAATCGTCGCGCGACTGGCTAAACCTGCGTTCGCGGCTGCTGCCGCCGATCGCCACCTGGGAAATTGACAAGGATCGACCGGCCAAGCCGCCGCAGGGAACCTCGCACGCGGTTCTCGATACTCCCGCCGGGCTGCACGGCAAGAACCTCGAGCGCGTACTCAAGGTGGTGCACCGGGTCATCGTGCCGGTGCAGCCGTCGCTGTTCGACATCCTCGCGACGAAGAGTTTTCTTGAAATGCTGCTGGAAGAAAAGGCGATCAGAAAGCAGCAGACCTTCGTTGCCGTCGTCGGCATGCGGGTCGATGCGCGCACGCGCGCAGCGGCGGAGCTGGAGCGGTTTCTGGCCAATTACGACCTGCCGGTGCTGGCCTATCTGCGCGATACGCAGCGCTATGTGCAGGCCGCCGCGCACGGCATGACGCTGTTCGACCTGACACCCTCTCGCGTGGCGCAGGACATCGAGCAATGGCAACCGATCATCGACTGGGCCGATGCGGATTGAAGCTGGGCGAAGCAGGTGGATTTTCGCGAGCCCGGCCTGTTCGCTTTTCACGCCGGCAGGGCAAACGCTTCGAGCTTGATTGAGGCAATGGTTCCGGGCGTCGCCAGGCGCTCCCGAAACCATTGCAGCGCCTTGCCGCGATGGCTGCTGCACCAGGCGAGGTGCAGCGTTACCGGCGGGCGTGTTTCGGCGGTGCGACGAATGACCAGCCGCCCTTGCGCGGCTTCTGCCTCGGCCAGTGCGAGCGGCAGGTAGCCGACGCCGAGGCCGGCCACGTGGGCGGCGAGCTTGGCCTTGATGTCCGGAACGCGCAGGGTTGGTTGTCCGGAGAGCAGTCCGCTGCTGCGCGCTTCGAGCCCGCGCGTGGTGTCGGCGAGGACGATCGCCCGGTATTGCCGGATGCGGTCGGGCGCGATCGGCTCGGGCTCCTGTGCCAGCGGATGCGTCGGCGCTATAGCGAAGACAAAGCTGACGCTGCCCATCGGTGTTGCCGTCAATCCGCCACCGCCAGGAAGGTCGCCGGGGGCGCCGACACAAAGCTCGGCGCGACCGCTGAGCAGCGCATCCCAGCAGCCGGCGAGCACTTCGCAGGAGAGGCGGATTTCGGTGCCATGCCCTTCGGCGTAGAAAGTTTCGATCAGCGGAAACAGTCGCTCGGCGGGGATCAGTGCATCCACCGCGATGCGCAGTTCAGCTTCCCAGCCGCTGGCCACCTGCCGCGCGCGGCGTTCAAGGTGTCCGGCCGCTTCGAGCAGTGGGCGGCCGCCATCAAGCAGGCTGCGCCCGGCTTCGGTCAGCACGGCGCGGCGACCCTGGCGTTCGAAAAACGGGAAGCCGAACTGGCTTTCCGCCTTGCTGATGGCGTGGGTAACGGCTGACGGCACCCGGTGCAAGGCCTGTGCGGCGGCGGCAAAGCTGCCGCGACGGTCGATCGCGTCGAGCAGCTGCAGCAGTTCAAGGGAAATGTTCAATTTATTTCCACAATAGTGTTAAATTTAATCGCTAGATTCAAGCAATCCATCTGTTTATGATTCACAAAAACATGAATGGAATTGAATCATGATTAGCATACGCACTGCAAGCACCCGTGGCCACGCCGACCATGGCTGGCTCAAATCCTGGCACAGTTTTTCGTTTGCCGACTACTACGACCCGGCCGAGATGGGCTGGGGGGCGCTACGCGTCATCAACGAAGACATCGTGGCGCCGGGGCAGGGATTTCCCATGCATGGCCACCGCGATATGGAGATCATCACGGTCGTTCTCGCCGGTGCGCTTGAGCATCGCGACAGCCTCGGCAACGGCGCCGTCATCCGCCCGGGCGAGGTGCAACGCATGAGTGCCGGTACCGGTGTGCGCCACAGCGAGTTCAACCCGTCATCGACGGAATCGACCCACTTGCTGCAAAT
>JAUPVD010000077.1 GCA_030917225.1 Pseudomonadota bacterium | reverse complement strand
GGGTTCGGCGTATTAGAAGGCAGCGGGAAAGGCGTCACCTTGACGTGGATCAACCCAAAATGGCAAGCCCGGAAGGCTATCCACGCCTGCCGGGCCACCCCTCGCCAGCGTTGCCGCGACTACTCCACCAGCAGGGCGTCGGCGACGGTCCCGACGCGAACGTTGCCCCAGTGACGCCCGGCCACATGAATCGGTAGCGCGATGTCGCAGAGCAACTCACCCGTATCGCGTACATAGGTACGCACCAGCACCGGCAGCGTATTCTTGGCGGCACGCAGTTCGCCGGGGTTCTCGAACTTGCGGCAGGTGCGGTTGCCGACCAGATCAGCCGCCTGGTCGCCGGTCAGCGGCTTGGAAAACTTGAGGTTGTGCGCCGACAGATAGCCATCGGTATAGACTGCCACGGCAAAAGCACAGCTTGGCACCTCGCCCAGACAGGTTTCCAGCAGAGACTGACAACGGCGGGCATATTCGTCGCCCCACGCGACCTTGAATTTCGGCGGCGTGCAGTTACCGAACGGCTGGTAGTTGCGGTCGAAGACATCGATGCCGGCGCGATGCATTTCCTCCAGTTGAACCTGGATGGCATCGCGCAAATTGCGCGATTTATCGACCGCCGCATCGAAAGCGCCACGCCCCGTCTTGAAGCGGGAGACGAGTTCCTGAACGCCTTCGGTAGCGCTCGCCAGCGCATTGGTCCGTGCTTCCGAATCGGCCATGTGGCGTGCCACTTCGCCAGACAGCTGATGAATGTGCGAAACGTTTTCGTGCACCTGGCCGTTGGTTGAGGACAGCTCCTCCATCGCGCTCGCAATGTGCAACAACTGCTCGCCGGTGCGTTCGAAATCGACGACCATCTGTTCGAAGTGCGTTGCCGAGCGGGCGACCACATCGCGCGTCTGCTGCACATCGGCGTTGATCTCTTCGTTCTCGGTACGCGTGTTGCCGACCAGCGAGAGCATCTTGTCGATGTTGCCGGTGATTTCGGCCGAAGCAGTCGTCACCCTTTCCGCCAGCTTGCGCACCTCGTCGGCCACGACCGCGAAACCGCGCCCGGCTTCGCCGGCACGCGCGGCCTCGATCGCTGCGTTCAAGGCCAGCAGGTTGGTCTGGTCAGCCACTTCGCGGATCAGCGCGGCAATCTGGTTGATGCTTGCCGAGCGCTTCGACAAGTCATCGACCGTCTGGTTGAAGCGCAGAACCTTTTCGCCGACGACATTGATCTTGCTGGAAATTTCCTGCATTTCGTGCAGCGAGACACGGGCGCCGTCAAGATTGGTGTTGGTCGAATCGGAGATCACCTGCGTGCTGCGCGACACCTCATCGATGGCCTTTGTCGCCTCGGTGCTGGCGGTAAACACCAGCTCGGTCATCTCGCCCTGCTTGCGCGCCCCCTTGCCGGTCTCGTCGACGCGGGTCTTGACCTGTACCGCTTCGCGCGCGATCTCGATGCTGGCCTTGCGGATATCGCTGATGATGCGCCGCATCTTCTCGGCGAAACGGTTGTAGGCCTCGGCCAGTTCGCGGAATTCGTCGTGCGAAAGCGGCTTCATGTCCTGCGAAAAATCACCGGCGCCCTCGGCAATTTCGTTGAAGGTGGTGATCACCGAGCGCACCGGCTTGAGGATCAGGTAGCGCAGGTAGAGCACCTGCCCGACCGTCCATGCCAAACCCAGCACGCTCAGGATGAGGACGATCGTCAGCCCGTGGTCCAGGGAATTATTGATCGTCGCTGCCAGCTCAGGGGACGCCTGGCCCTTGGTCAGCGCCGCCGCAATGGAAGTCTTCTGGTCGTAATAGACGTAGAGATACGCAATATTGATGACGTAGAGCAGCAGAAAGCTCGACAGCTTCTTGCTCAACGAATTCCAGAACGTTCTCTCGTTCCAGTCATACAGTTCCCGGAAAGTGCTCATCGCGGCTGTCTCCTCACTAATTTTTATGCGATCTCAGGCGTGATGTTAGGTGTTGTGTCAGCTTAGCTCAAGCAGCAAATCCTTGGCGTTGACTGCGTCTCCGGGTTTTACATGCACCGTTAGAACACTGGCATCGCGCTCGGCGGTCAGCATGGTTTCCATCTTCATGGCTTCGATGGAGAGCAGCGGATCGCCCTTCTTCACGTTCTGTCCGGCCTTGACCGCCACGGTAACCACCGCTCCCGGCATCGGCGCGCCGACGTGGGCGGTATTGCCCTCCTCCGCCTTCGGCCGCGAACGGCCGCTGCCGGCCAATCCGGCCTTGGGCACGCGCACCGTGCGCGGCTGGCCGTTGAGTTCGAAGAAAACCTTGACCTTGCCTTCCTCATCGACCGTATCGGAACGCCCGGTCTGGCGGATGATCAAGGTCTTGCCCTTGTCGATGTCGACACCGATTTCCTCGCGGTCACGCAGCCCGTAGAAAAACGGCGAAGTCGGCAGCAGCGAGACGTCGCTGTAGAGTCGACGGTGTTCGGCGTAGTCGCGGAAGACCTTCGGGTACATCAGGTACGAGGCAAGGTCGGTATCGTTCACGTGACGGCCAATGACCGCGGCGGCCTCGGCACGCTTGGCCTCAAGGTCGACTTCCGGCAGGAAATCGCCGGCACGGCCAGCGAGCGGCTTTTCGCCCTTGAGCACCTTGGCTTCAAGCGCCTTCGGGAAACCATCAGCAGGAAAGCCGAGTTCGCCCTTGAACAGCGAGATCACGGACTCGGGGAAAGCCACTTCGCGTTCCGGGTTCTTCACTTCTTCCGGCTTCAGGTCGTTGGCAACCATGAACAGCGCCATGTCGCCGACTACCTTGGAAGTCGGCGTCACCTTGACGATATCGCCGAACAGGATGTTCACGTCGGCGTAGGC
>JAUPVD010000076.1 GCA_030917225.1 Pseudomonadota bacterium | reverse complement strand
TGAACAACGCCTTGTCGATTGCCGCTATCGGCTTTCGTCGTTACGAAGGCGATTGGGTCGGTGCAGTAGTTAGCCCGTGGTTCCTCCACCTGCTCATCCTGCCCGGTGGTGGCAGCCTGTGGTCGGATCGGGCCTCCGGAGACCGAGTGAAAATACCGCTTCCCGTGGGCACGCTGGAATTCATCGCCGATTACGACCCGGATGGTGATATTCCCGCCTACCAGTATTGCCCGCTGTTTGTCTCGGTCAGTCAGTTCACGTCGCATGAATCAGCCATGGCGGCTGCAGAAGAAGCCCTGGAAGTCCTGTTTTCCATTCCCGAACCCTTGCCGGCCGCAAACGAAGTACCGGCAGCGCAACTTGATGCCACGCCGGAAAATGAGCCGATTCCGGCACGACGGGCATTTTTCCAGGGCTTGGCTGGTCGCCGACGCTGAATTGAACTAGGCCACCGCATACTGGGCAATGAATGCCTCAAATTCCTCAGCCGACAGCGGTTTGCTGAAGAGGAATCCCTGATAGGCGTGGCAGCCATTTTTGTCGAGAAAGTGGCATTGGGCCTCGGTTTCGACGCCTTCCGCGATCACATCCAGTCCGAGGCTGCGCCCCATCGTGATGATGGTCTGGGCGATGATGGCATCGCTGGGGCTATCCGGCAATTTGGTGACGAAAGCCCGGTCGATCTTCAACTGGTCGAGTGGCAGACGCGCCAGATACGACAGCGATGAATAGCCGGTGCCAAAATCATCCATCGAGAAGAAGACCCCCAGTTTCTTGATCTCCTGCATTGTCTGGATGGTGTCTTCGACATTGTCGAGCACCAGGCTTTCGGTGAGTTCCAGTTTCAGGCAGGTAGGCGTGGCGGCGGTGCGCGCCAGTACATCGCGTACCTGATCGACGAAGTCCGGCTGCCGGAACTGTCGGGCGCTGACGTTGACCGCCACCTGCAGATGGCGGGTGTCTGCGTTGTCGGCCCAGCGCCTGATCTGCTTGCAGGCGGTTTCCAGAACCCAGAGACCAATTGGCAGAATCAGACCGGTTTCCTCTGCAAGTGGAATGAATTTGAGCGGAGACACCATGCCGCGCGTCGGGTGTTGCCAGCGCACCAGCGCCTCGGCACCAATCGGGTGGCGGTTAGCTTCGATTTGCGGCTGATAGTGCAGAAGGAACTCGCCGCGCTCGATGGCGAGGTGCAAGTCGCTTTCCATCTGGTGACGCTCGCGCACGGCTTCGTTCATGCTGGCCGTGAAGAACTGCGCGTTGTTTCGGCCTGCTGCTTTGCCGTGGTACATCGCGGCATCCGCATTCTGCATGAGGACATCGACCCGGTCGCCGTCTTCCGGGTAGATGGCAATGCCGATACTTGCCGTGGCATGCAACTCGTGGCCCTCAAGGTGATAGGGCTCGGCCAGTGAGGCCAGAATCTTGCTGGCGACACTTTGTACCTTGTCGACGTCGACACCTGTCAGGACGACAACGAATTCGTCGCCACCGAGACGGGCCACGACATCGCTTTCCCGAATGGTTCCAGCCAGACGTCTCGCTACTTCCAGCAACAGGATATCGCCAACGTGGTGGCCCAGCGTGTCGTTCACGTTCTTGAAGCGGTCCAGGTCGAGGAACATCACGGCCACCCGCTGCCCGCCCTCACGGCGCGCTGCGACCAGCGCCTGTTCGAGACGCCCCTGCAGGTTGAAGCGATTCGGCAGGTCGGTGAGGGCATCGTAGTGCGCCAGATGGCTGATCTTCTCTTCCGCCTCCTTGCGCTCGGAGATGTCCATGAAGCTGCCGAGGTAGTATTCGACCTCGCCCTTGCTGTCCTTGATCGTCGAGATCGACAGCCACTTCGGGTAGCGGCTGCCATCCTTGCGCCGATCCCAGATCTCGCCTTGCCAATGTCCGCTCTTCTGTAGCGCTTCCCACATCGCCTGATACAACTCGCGTGTGGCCGTGCCCGCCGAAAGGAAACTCGGATTCTTGCCGCGTACCTCGTCGGCGGTGTAGCCGGTGAGTCGGCTGAACGAGGGATTCACTTCGAGAATCCGGTTGTTTCGATCAGAGATCAGGATGGCTTCGGCGCTGTACTCGAACACCCCCGCCAGCAGTCGCAGGCGCGACTCCGCTGCCTGACGGTCGGTGATGTCGCGCCACATGGTATGCAGGATGACCTCGCCACCCATGGTGATCGGTGTCAGCGTCACCTCGACCGGCACGTTGGAGCCATCGGCTCGTTGATGCAGCCACTCGAAGCGATGAATGCCGGCCTCGAACGCGGTCGAGATCATTTCCTGGGCTTTCGCCTCGGAGGTCTTGCCATCCGGCTGATGGGTCGGCGAGATGTCAGCCGGACGCATGTTCAGGAACTGCGCCTTGTCCTGATACCCCAGCAACTCCAGCGTTGCCGCATTGCAGTCAACGAAGCGGCCGTCCTTGAGCAGCAGGATCGGATCCTTCACGTCCTCGAACAAGCGGCGGAAAGCTTCCTGGCGCTCGTTGAGCAGGGTGTCTGCTTCCTTGCGGGCAGTGACGTTTTCCTCAATGGCCAGAAAGTGCGTGACTTCACCCCGGTCATCGACGATGGGTGACATCGAGGCATCTACCCAGATCAGCGACCCATCCTTGCATTGGTTGTGCAGCAAGCCGGTCCAGACTTTTCCCGCCATCAGAGTTTTCCAGAGATCCTCGTGGGTCGTCCGCGGGGTTTCGTCCGACTTGATCAGACGCGGATTCAGGCCGAGTGCTTCTTCCGCGGTATAGCCGGTAATGCGCGTAAAGGCCGGGTTGGTGTACTCGATGCTGCCGTCACGATGGGCGATGATGATCATCACCGGACTCTGGCCTACTGCCTGCAGGAGCTTGTTGGAGACTTCCTGCGCGGCGCGGCGCTCGGAGATGTCCGCGTAGACCCAGATGCTGCCTTCATGGGGGTAGCGGGGGTCAATGGCCCGGCCGGTCAGCGCACCCCAGAAAACGCTGCCATCCTTGTGCCGCAGCAGCATCTCGGTACTGTAATCCTCGCCACTACCAACCACCCGATAGGCGTCCTCGCCGATACGTTCAAAATCCTCCATCAACGCGTAGAAGGTTGATGAGGATTTGCCGAGCAGTTCGCCCGGCCCGTAGCCGAACAGCTGCTCCATCTTGCTGTTGCAGAAGACGACTTCGCGGTGCTTGAGGTGCACGATGCCAACCAGCGCATTGCTCAGCAGGGTATCCATCTCCGCCAGCAGTTGCCGGTTGCGTTGCTCCAACTGGTGGCGGTCACTCAGATCCACCAGCACGTTGGCCAGTGCAATCGGTTTGCCACGCGCATCGCGGATGGCGAACATGTTGTGCAGGGTCGGGATGCGGCGCCCGTCCGGCAACTGCAACTGAAGCTCCCCGGTCCATTGGCCGGTGTGAATGACACCGGGAACGATTTCCTGGCGCAGCCGGGTCTGGTCACCCTCGCTGAAAAACTGGTCGGAGGCAAAGGACCGACAGTCGGCATTAAGCCCGATATCCAGCATCTGCCGCAAGGCCGGGTTGGCATAGACAAGCGTGCCATCCATCTGCACCATGCCGATACCCTGACCGGCGTTTTCCGCCAGGCGGCGGAAGATGAGCAGATTGTCGCTTTCCTCGCGCAGGCGATGCTCGCTGTCCTGAAGATTCTTCAGCGTCTTTGATACGGCGTTTTCGCTCTTCCAGAGGCGACTGAGCAGGGCCAGCAAGAATGCCAGCAAGAGAATTGCGGCAGCGCCTACCAGCAAAGTCTGGTGGCGCCATTCGCGCAGCACATCATCTTCTGCCTGACCGACGGTGAAGTAGAACGGATAGTTCTTCAGCGCATGAACCGAGAAGACACGGGCGACTCCATCGACCTGTGCCGCTCGACGATAGGTGACAGGCGTCTTGCCTTCGGCGACCAAGCGCACAATCGGATGGGTTGCGACAAACGGCTTGTTGATCTCGTCGATCAGGTCCGGCCAGCGGGTGACATAGGCATGAGTGTCGCTACGGCGCAGGCTGATCGCACCCGAAGGACCAAGGTCGATACCCTGGAAGAGTTTCTGGTAGTACGCCAGGTTGAATTCGGCGGCGGCGACACCCAGAAAACCCCCGTCCTTGCCGCGGATGGCACGGGCCAGAATCAGGTAGGTGCTCGCCCCGTTTTCTGAAACAAAGACTTCCGACACCACCAGACCAGCGTTTGCGTTGTCGCGCAACTCGCGGAAAAAGGTGCGGTCACCGATGGCTCTCTGCCACGCTGTTTCAGTGTTTGAGGCGTAGAGCCCTCGGCCATCCGCATCCAGAACCCGCAAGCTGGAAAGTTCGTCGAAATTAATCAGGCGGGTGTCCAGCTCCTTACGCAACTCCTCGTTGTAGCGGGGCGCTGCTTCCTGGCTCAAGGCGTCGGGGGGCAGGTTTTTGGCCAGCGCCAGCAGGATGCGGTCGGCGTGCCGTAGCGTGGCGTCAAGGCGGGACTCGAGCGCCGCGGCGTAGTTGCGGGTGGTGACCTGGGCGCGCTTGAGCTCGTTGTGATAGCCGTCCCAAAGCTCATAGGCAAACAGGGCGTAGACGGCAAACAGGATCAGACCCAGCGAGCGCAGGGTCTGTTTGCGGTTGTGGCGAATCGAGACAGGTGTGTTCGGTTCGGTCATTTCAGCATTCCGTTGTTTTCTAATGGTATCGCATTGAGGTTTGCGCGGTACCGTCAGGACCGAAAAAGTAGCAGGAAAATCATCCTTTCGTCACGTCCGCGCGACAGTTTTCGAGGCTTGGGAGCTCAGCATGTTCTCTGTGGCTTCGACGCAGTGAGGTCGCATGCCCTTTAAGTTCAGAAATCAACTCCGGTGGAAAACCTTGAGCAAAATTCAGGTTTCCGCCTTGCTGCCAAAACCATATTTCTCGATCAGGCGGTATATGTTCCGTTCGCTGATGCCGAGGACCGCAGCCGTCTTCTGCCGATTACCGCCGTACTTTGCCATCACCTGACGGAGGTACTCGCGCTCAAGCTGCTCGAGGTTGGGGTCGGAATTGAAGCGCAGCACCACCT
>JAUPVD010000075.1 GCA_030917225.1 Pseudomonadota bacterium | reverse complement strand
GCCTTGAGCGCATCGGCATCCTTGGCCTCGATGGCTTCCTCGATCTTGTCAATCGAGTTCTCCATCTGGCGGGATTTCACGTCACTTTCAGATTGGCCGCCTTTGGATACGGCTTGACCGCTGGTGTCGGTGTCGGCGCGTCCGGTGTCGGGCTGGTCACGCTTCTGACCTTCACCGGCGTTGCGTTCCTGTTCGCCAGCTTCGCTGCCGCGCGAAACGACGCCAGTTTCTTCTGAATCACCGGCGCGCTTTTCGTCAGATTCGGCGCGCGCCTGCTCAGTGTCGCTCCCGCTGCGAGGTGTCCCTTCGCTGTTGGATTCCAATACGTCCGCGACTTCGTCGCCATAGGCGTCTTTCGCCTCCTGTTCGGTGAGATAGCCCTGATCGACCGCGTTGACGATCACCGCCTGCTGGAATGCGGTCGCCGGCGGCATGCCCTCGTTCTCAGCCAGAATTTCCGCTGCGCGCGCCACGTCAGAAGGCATGACATGGCGGTAATCCTCGCCGAGGACCGCCTCGATCTGCGCATGGTGTTCCTCTGTCGGTTCCACATAAATCCGGTCCGGCGTCAGAATTTCTCCATCTTCCGATGCAGCCTTTTCGCCGTCCGGCACGTTGCCGGACTCGGAAGGTCCAGATCGGACAGCCCCCTCGTTGACATGGGTCGAGGAAGCCGCCGTTTCCTTGAGCGGCTTGGTGGTGTCGCCCTTGATCCACGTCTTGAACTGATCGGTCGTCAGCGCCACCACATTGCCGATGCGGTCGCCGCCCTGATCGGTGTACGACGCCTTGTAGGCATCGAGCGCGGCGCGCGGCGAGACAAACCCCGCCATGATCTTGTGTTCGTCGAATCCCTTGCCGCCGGGATGGTGCTGGTCGATCACGAACACATGGCCGGACTGCGGATAGGGGCCAACGAAGATGTCGAGCGGCTGGCCGTCCGCGCCCTTGGTGCCCTTGATGCGACCGTAGGCGACATCGGCAGGCATCTTTGTTTCCCACGGCTTGCCGTTGGCATCGACGCCATTGCGGGACTGGCCCGCGCCGGTCTCAATCGAAACATTGCTCTTGCCGGTCAGGCCGAGCGGCTCGATGTCGAGGTGGGCGTGCTTGTAGTTTTCCGCTTCGGCCTGGGCTTGCGAGACCGGCTCAACTGGCATGGCGCGGACAACATCAGCCGAGGTGGTCGCGGAGATCGGGCTATTGCGCTCGCCGGTCGCCTGCGCTTGACCTGCCGGAGCCGGACCGGCTTCGGCGTGCGTGCTTTTCGGGCCAAAGGTGAACCCCTCCGGTCGCTTGTACCGGCTCATGGCGTCGGCCACGTCGAGGCCGAGGCTGTCCCGGTAATACTTCACTTCGGAATCGCGATAGCTCTTGTGCATATCGCGCATGTTGTCGTCGGTGTACCCGGCGGCGCGCAGGATCGCGTAATCTTCATCTTCTGGGGAGGGTGCGGCGGTCTGTTCGCCGCCGGTCTGTTGGCTGGTGTCGGCGCTCTTGGTGGCGCGGATCACAGCATTGATGCGCTGCTCCTCGGAGAGCGCGTCGATCCGGTCGTCGGACATGCCGACGCTTTTCAGAATCTCGCTGTCCTTGGCAAAGCCATGGCTTTCGCGCGCCTTGGCGTAGGCGTGGACCCATTCGGCCTCCGACATGCTTTCGGGATCGGGGCCGGTATAGGTGTTCTGCTGCTGGGACTGGCCCTGCTGCTGGTTCGGATTGGCGGACTGCGCGCGGCGGACAAAGTCGTTGATGTCGTCAGGCGACGACTGCGGGCCGAAATTGCCGGGACCAGCGCCCTGCGGACCGCCCTGTGGGCCACCCTGCGGACCAGCGCCGCCGGCCGGCCCTGCACCCCCGCCGGGGCCGCCGAATTGAGGACCACCCTGCGGTCCCGCGCCGGCGCTCGGACCAGCACCGGATGACGGGGCCGGGCCACCATTGGCCGCCGGCGCGGGCGCAGACGACACCTTGTCAGGCTTGATGCCGGCCGCGCCGCCCATGCCGCCGCCGACGAGCGCGCCGCCGGCGGCATTTTCCAAAGCGCTTTTCGCGGTTTCGGCCGTCCAGAACGGCTTGTCCGACGCCAGCGACACAGTCGCCGACTGGATCACATCCTGAATGCCCTCGGTGATCCCTTCTCGGCCGGCTCCCTTGGCGGATTCCGCCGCGATCCGCTTGGCGATGGAACGGGCAAGCTGCGCCTGAACCTCCTTCATGCCACCGAGGCGGGTGATGATCGGACCAATCGAACCAACATCGAGGGCGGTGATCGGACCTGCGGCGTAGGCCGCATACTCGGCCGCCTTCTCAGGATCGACCTTCTCGTCCTTGAGCGCCTTGTAGACGCTTCCATAATTGAGCATGGCGCTCGGGACCGTCGCGCCGGCGAGGCCGCCGACCACCGCGCCGGGCTTGCCCGCGACACGGCCACCCACAGCCGCGCCAGTCAAACCCGTCACCATGGATGGAACGGTCGAAGCAAGACCGGAGCCGAACGTCTCGCCGGCCCACGTCAGGGCATCGTCGATGCCCTTGATGTCCCACATCGACTTGCCAGTTTTGGCATATTCCGCCGCAATTTTATTATCAGCCAGCGCGCGAACGTCTTTTGAACCATAGGCGAACGCTTCCTTGAAGTCCTTCGGCGCGAGGTGGCTGACGCCTTCCAGCGCCTC
>JAUPVD010000074.1 GCA_030917225.1 Pseudomonadota bacterium | reverse complement strand
CATCGGCCACCAGCAGTTTGTACTGGCCGATCTGCAGGATCACGCCGGTGCGGGCGATGGGGTAGCCAACCCAGAACAGAACGTGCTCGGCCACATAGGAGACGGCCATCTTCATCGGCATGGTCACGGTGTCCACCACCGGGCCGGGCAGCGGGATCATGAACAGCATGAAGAACAGCGCGAACCATTGGGCCTTGAGGGCGGCGCTGCCGCGTGTGATCAGCAGGGTGCCGGCAAGCAGCCAGATGACCGAGCCGACTTCAAAAAGCAGGATGTCCTGCGAACGGCCAATGGCGTAGAGCAGCAGCGCGAAAACGAAGATCGGCCAGCCCCAGGCCGAGGTCGGCTGGCCTTCGCTGGCTTGCCACATGGCGGGCCATTTGCGGTAGGCCAGCCAGCAGGCAATGCCGAGCACGATAGGGCCGTGCGCCTGTTCGTCGCTGGACCAGATGCCGCGCATCAGGTCGACCAGGCTGGGCACGTAGAGTGCGGCAATGCCTGCAATAATCGGCAGCCAGACTAACCACTCGGCTTGCGTTCGTTGCGAATTCACGGAAGTATCCATGCCCATGTTGATGATCGATAAAGAGCGGCTAAAGTACGCGCGTCTTGTTGCGCTGGTATTGCTGCTGCTGTTGCTGGCCAGTCTTTTTGTGGGCGGCGCGCAGCCCGCAGCGGTGGGGTTGTTCCCCGTGCCGTGGGACAAGGTGGCGCACGCCGGTTTGTTCGCGGTGTTCGCGGTGCTGATCGGGCTGGTTGTCGGCCTTGTGCGCGTGCCGCGTGGGCTGCTGCTGTTGCTGGCTTTTCTGGGCGCGCTGGCGATCGGCGCGGCCGATGAATTGCACCAGGCCACCCTGCCCGGCCGCCAGGCGGGCTGGGATGACCTCGTGGCTGATGCGGTGGGCGCGTTGATCGGCGCCTGGGTGCTGGGGCGGGCGTTGCGGTAGGGGGGCTTTCCCCCCGGCGTCCCGCTGCGTCAGTCCGGCCTCATGTGCCGTCACCCCGGCCCCTCGACAGGCTCGGGACAGGCCGGGCGTTGCCCGAGCCGGGGTCCAGAAATGGTGTACGCACTGGATCCCGGCTTTCGCCGGGATGACGGTAAAGGCGCTTGCGGATTCCCGAACGGGTTCTCGTTGCAAACCCTTGCCGATCAGGTTTTCAAGCGTCATGGCTGGCGCCTTTTGCCGGATCATCATTCCCGGCCAATACGATCAGCGGGCCGCCGAGTACGCCTGCGAGAAAAGTATCCCCCTTCTTGCGGCGAGCCGCGAAGTCCTTCGCGCTGTAGAGGCGAACACTGACCTCGCGACTGACTTGTTGCTCCACCGGGTGCAGGTGCGCGAGCAGTTCCGCCAACTTGACGCTGCCAACAACGAGCAGATCGACATCGCTGCGCGCGTGGCTGGTGCCTTTGGCGACTGAGCCATAGATGGCGGCAAAATCGATGGAACCGGCCAGCGGCGCAAGCGCACTGCGGATGCGCACGGGCAGGCCGCAGGTCTTTTGCACGATGCCCTGCAGTTCGCTGAAGATCGGGTGTGCGGTATTGGCCCGGTAGGCAACACGGTTGCCGTCTTCCTCGCGCTGGATCAGGTCGGCCTTGAGCAGTTGATTCAACTCGTGCTGCAACGCGCCGGGGCTGATGCCGGTGAGGCGCGAAATTTCGCGCAGGTATAGCGGTGATTCCGGCTGCTCGAAGAGCTGCACGAGCACGGCTTGGCGAGTTTTTCCGAAAAGCGTGGTGGCGGCGGTATCCATACTGTTCTTAAAGTTAGAACGATTGTTCTTGATTTTAGAACAAAATGCCTCTGCACGAGAAGTGAATTCGCGGCCTTGCATGCTGCATCACGCGTCGTTGAGCACCGAGCCCACCAGGGTGGCGCCGGCTTGCTGCAGGTTGCGGGTGATGGCGGCCATGGCCGGGATGGAGCTCTGGTTCTTGCGGGCGAGCATGATGGCGGCGCCGGCGCGAACGGCGATGGTCTGGGCGTCGGCATACTCGGTGGCGGCCGGGGTGTCGATGATGACCACATCGAAATCGTGGCTGATCGAGTCGCGGATTTCGGCAAACGCCGGGCGGCCGAGCAGTTCCTGCGGGTTGGGCGGTACGGCGCCGGCTGGCAGCACGGAGAGGCCGACCAGCGAGGGGATGCGGACAATGGCTTCGGCACCGTTGCGGCCGGCAAGCATGCCGGAAAGGCCGGTGCCGCCGGGAATCCTGAACAATTCATGCTGGCGCGGGTTGCGCAGGTCGGCGTCGATCAGCAGGGTGCGTTCGCCCAGCTGCGAGAAGACAACGGCGAGGTTGGCGGCGATGAAGCTGCGGCCTTCGCCGGTGCCGGGGCTGAGGATGGCAAGCTGCTTGCGTTCGGCGGCGGCGTCGAACCAGCGCAGCATGAGCTGGCTGCGTAGCGCGCGCAGTTGTTCAACCGTTTGGCTGAAGGGTTTGTAGGCGGCCACCAGTTCATGGCTCAGGCTGTTGTCGCCGGCGTGCAGGTAGGGGTAGTCGAACTGGCGCGAGAGGGCGTAGCGGATGTCGTCCTGCGTCAGCAGGCCAAGTTCGATGGCGGCGTCGCCGAAGCGCTTGCCCTGCTCCTTCTGCAAACGCAGGATCTGCTCGGCACCCTCGGCCGAGAGACGGCCGGCGTCGATGAGGATGGCGCCGATGGAGGGGGCGGTGAGGGGCTTGGGGATGCTGAGAATCTGGTTCATTGCTTGATCCTTGGTCTGGGCGCCGATCATGGCTCAGGCAGCAGCCTGCGGTGCCTTGCGGCGGATAACGAAGAAGGACTTCAGCGTTTCGCGCAGGGTGGGTGGCGGCAGGGTGGAGCTGATGGCGGCGAGCAGCGGCAGGTCGATGGCTTCGGCCAGGTCTTCGGCCGAGCGCACGCGGCGGTTGCCGAGTTCGAGCATGAGGGCAACGCCCACGCCGAGCAGGGTGCCGAGGAAGATCGAGACCAGCACGTTGAGCAGGATCTTCGGCTTGGAGTGCTCGGTCGGCTCGAAGGCACGGTTCAGGGTGGCGATGTTGGTCTGTACCGACTGGCTTTCGAGCTTGGTCTGCGCCGAGCGCTGGCTGACGGCTTCGAAGGCGCGCTGGGCGGTTTCGACATCGCGCTTCAAGACGCTGAGTTCGTCGCGCTGCTTGTTGAGGTCGAGCACCTTGGTCTTCTGGTTGGCGATGGCTTCGAGGAGTTCCTTTTCCTTCTG
>JAUPVD010000073.1 GCA_030917225.1 Pseudomonadota bacterium | reverse complement strand
GCTCCCCTCCGACCAGCTCTCGCCACCGTCGACGCCACTGTAATGGCCGATCTCCTGCATGCCGAGCCAGGCCTGGCCGGTATTCTTGTCGACCAGCGTGGTGGTCAGCGACAGCCAGTTGTTGTCGATGTCGGTCTGGTGCCGCACATGCAGCGTGCGCGCCTTGCTCTTGAGCACGAATTCCGGCGAAGTCACCGTCACCTCGTCCTGCGTCGGCGCGAAGACCAGCTTGTGCTTGAGGACAACGTTTGCCGCCCCCAGGAAAACAAAGGCGAGCTGCACGACCGTCGCCAGCAAGGCGAGTTTCCAGAACAGTTTGCAGACACCGCGATGGCGCTCTTCATACGGATTCGGCTGGTTGGCGTAAACGCCGACTGCGCGCGGCAGTGGCGATTCCGGCCGGAAAGCCGTTTTCAGCTCCTCGGCCTCAAGATACTCGCCTTGCGACCAGGTCACTTCCTTGTTGGTCCGCTCGCGCGAGAGCATCTGTGGTGGGCTGATGTAATCCTCGGTCTCGCAGGTTTCACCAACCAAGACCCGCCAGTAGAACTCGCCGACGACATAGGTCACTTCGGCCTGGCCGGCATTGAAACGGCGGTAATCGCTGCCCTGATATTTGAAGCGGTCCATGCCGCGCGATACCTTCGGAATCTCCGAAACCGTGCGCGCATAGTTCCAGTGGCCCTGATCCTCGACCAGCCAGGCGAAGCCTTCGCCGGCGCTGAAGAGCAGGTATTCGGACCAGCCGTAGTCGATGCCATCGACCGTCGTGCTGCGCTTGAGGAAGCCGATGATCTCCCAGTCGACACCCTTGATTTTTCCCTTGCTGCCGATCGGCAGTGTCGGCACCTCGTGCACAGTCTGCGCGGCCCGCGACAGCAGCCGCAGTTTCTCGTTCTCGACGCCGATGATCGAGCCGCAGCTTTCGCAGCCGAGACTTTCGATCGCCGGCGAATGGATGGTCAGCGGTGACGCGCAGTGTGGACAGTTGAAGGCCTGCGCCTTGATGTTCGGTGCGCTGCCAATCGCCGCATCTCTGGCCTCGCGCAGGTTGGCGAAGTTGAGATCCTTGTACGGTGCCGGGTAACCGACGAAAACGATGGGTGGCGTTTCGCTGTAGTCGATGGTGACAAAGCGATCGTCGCCGCGCAGGTCGGCGGCGTTGACGTCGTAGCCAGCCTCGACCCGGAAGGGAAGTTCGCCCTGCCCGGAAACGCAGCGCGCGGTTTCCAGATCGGTAACGGTGAAGCTGCGCCCGGCGAGCGTTACGGCCATTTCCGGCTGCAGGGATTCGAACGGAGGGATTTCCTCCTTGACCGCTACCTGAGCGCTGACCACATATTCGCCGCTGGCCTCCGACAGCCAACCCGCACGGCCATCATCGAAGAGGATGTGCCACTCGTTCCAGATGCCGGATTCGTGCTTGAGCTGGATACGGCCAATGACGCCGAAGTGCACTCCGCGGAACTTGCCTTCGGTGCCGATCTGGATCAGCGACGAATCCTCGAGCAGGTCGGCCATGCGGCCGATGTTCTCGAGGTCTTCGCCATGGCGCAGCAGTGTGCTGCGGCAGTATTCGCAGACGGCATAGAGCGACGCGGTCGATTTGAACTCGACCGGCGCGCCGCAGGAAGGGCAGGAAGCAGTTTTCACGCAGCTGACGTGATCGCGACGAAATGACTTAGCTCAGTTTGCCGAGCAACTCCGCCTTCTTTGCATCGAACTCCGCCTGCGACAGGATGCCCTTGGCGACGAGGCCGTGCAGTTTTTCCAGCGTGGCGACGACATCGTCGGCGCTGACGGCCGCAGCGGCAACGGCGGCCACAACCGGCGCTGCGGCCGCTGGCGCGGCAGCCGCCGGCTGCATCGCCCCGGCCATCGCACCAGCCACCGCCTGACCAATGCCGACGCCAGCACCAAGCCCGGCACCGATGCCGGCCAGACCGCCCTCGTTCTGCGCTGCCAGCGGAATGGCGTTGGCCGTCTGGTACTGCGTGTAGCGGCCCATGTCGCCGATCATGTTCATGCCGATCTTGGTGTCGAGTATCTTCTGCAGCTCTTCCGGCAACGACACGTTCTGCACGGCGAAGGCATCGAGCGCCAGGCCGTAGCGCTCGAACACCGGCACCAGCTTTTCGTTCATCGCCTTGCCGAACTCGACCTGATTGGCGGCCATGTCGATGAAGGGCACGCCGGATTCGCCGAACAGGTCGGTCATCGAGGCGATGACCAGATTGCGCAGCTGGCCGTCGAGGTCGTCGACCAGATACTCCTCGCGGGTACCGGAGATTTCCTTGTAGAACTTGCCGGGATCGGTCAGCTTGTACGAATAGATGCCGAAGGCGCGCATGCGCACCATGCCGAAATCCTTGTCGCGGATGGTGATCGGATTCGGCGTGCCCCATTTGCGATCCAGGCGCAGGCGAGTCGAGAAGAAGTAGACCTCGGACTTGAACGGGGACTCGAAGAGCTTGTCCCAGTTCTTCAGGTTGGTCAGTACCGGCAGGGTCTGCGTGGTCAGCTTGTGCAGCCCGGGGCCGAAGACATCGGCAACCTGACCCTCGTTTACGAATACCGCCATCTGCGAATCGCGCACCGTGAGTTGCGCACCGTACTGGATTTCGAAGTCCTGCATCGGGTAGCGGTAGGCGAGCACGTCGTCGCCCTCCTCCGTCCAGTGGATGACGTCGATAAACTGTTTCTTGATGAAATCCATGAGAGCCATGTTTGTCTCCTTGAGTTCGAATCAGTAGCTCATGCAGGCAGCATTGATAATGCCGATGCTCAGCGACAGCACGGCGAGAAAAATTGCCGGCGCCACCCGGCCTTCGGGGATATCGCTGTTCATTTTCGGGAAGGCGTAGCGTGCCGCGAGGTAGGCGAGAATCTGCACGACCCCGGCCACTGCGCCCCAGGCCATCTGGCCGGCAAGCGTATCGTTGTGCGCGATGGCGTTGGCTACCGGCATCACGAACCCGAGCAGCGCCCCCGAAAGACTGATCGCAGCAGCCGTGTTGCCCTCCCGGATCAGGGCGATTTC